>CAYHCU010000184.1:0-6281 GCA_964355035.1 uncultured Flavobacteriales bacterium
GAATCGAATGAAAATTTAACACTTGAAAACTATTTCTATCCAGCTTCTGCCATTCGGGATATTCCTTCTGAAGTAAAATCCGCTTCTTATAATTCAAAGGTTGACTCCTCTTTGATGATGAGTCTTCAAATCAATAATGAAATAGTTTTAGTTACAAAGCCTGGCTCCGGTTAAGAAGAAGTGATTGAAAAAAATGGAGATATAGCAGAAAAGAATCTTGTTACAATTGAAAAAAAAGATGAATATGATCCGACATTAGAACAAGGCCCTTCATTAGAAGAAATTCGTCAAAAGACAGAAGAAGAAATGCGTGCAGCAGAAATTGTTGAAGATAAAAAATCGGACAATTATGATGTGACAATCGGAAATGAAGAACTTGCTTCTATAGCCATTTTAGATGCGAAAACATCCCGAGCAGAAGCGGATAGTTTGAAGCTTGAAGTGGTCAGATTAAATTCAGGCGCAATTGAAAGAGATAGTTTGTCAATTCAACTTTTTTCTAAGGCCGAAACATCTTCTGAACAGGATAAAACGAATTACCTGAATCAAGCTTATGTTTTGAAAACGGATGCAGATAATATGCGCCGACAAGCTACGGATCTTCAAATTGCCGTGATTGCTAAAGATTCTGAAGCGAAAACCTCTGAGCAGGAAGCAAACGCTTTATTGGCAACAATAGATGACGGAAAAGGCAAGAAGAATGATAAAGAAAATACAAATGTATTTGTAGCAAAAGAAAAAACTGAACCTATTGCAATTGCTCAAAATAATAGTAAGACTGCAAAAGATAATTCTAGGACTGATCAGATCAAGGAACTTTCTCCTTCTGAAACTCCGGTAAGTGCTCCTTCTGAAAATAAATTACTAACAGACACGATATCAGAACAGATTGCATTAAACGAAAATGTCAATAACAAAAACAAAATCGAATCTAAATCAGATGAAGTAGTTGATGAAAAATCGAATACGCCAACGAATACACAAGCCATTGTTCAGAAATCAACCCCTGAACAAAATTTAAGTAATAAATCTGATGTAGAAAATAAATCTGAACAAACAATAAATTCTGAAAATGTAAATAGTGTTGAAGCCCAACCTAAGCATGAAAATTTGTCAAACGACTCGGTGACATTTGTCGAAAATACAGATTCTGTTTCACATGAAAAGTCTACTGATTTCAAGAGTGAAGAAATTTCTTTAGGAAACAATGTAAATGAAAATATAATTACTAAACCATCAGAAAATAATATTATTCATGATGATGTGAAAACCAATGATGAAACTGTAGTCTCAAAAGAAGGCAAGCAGGAGTCAATTATAGCACATTCAAATAGTCAGAACCAATCGCCAAAAGATAGCTTGAATATTGTTCTTGTTGATACAAGTAGTAAATCTAAGGCTACTATTTCTGAAATAGAGAATGAAGAAAACAAAGTTACAACAACTTCTTCCGAAACTACTGTTGTAAAAGAGAAAATAAGTGAGCCGGAAAGCAACCCTATCCAAAACGTTGCTTCCGGAATATCAGAACCCGGAGATACACTTTCAAAATCGAACGATGTTGCTCTAAATGAAAGTAACGTTGGCGCGAATGATCCTGTTATAAAATCTGAAAGTGATGAAACAATTACCTCTAAAAATGAAGAACCTCTAATAAAGTATGATTCAATTGACTCAACTATTGATGCTCCGTCAAACGCTACAATAAATAGTGAATTGCAAGTAAGTGAGAAGGATTCCATAAGTAAATCGCAAGTAGTAACTACTAATCAAAAGGAATCTCCTCTTGAAAAATCTAATTCATCAGCAGTTGTTAAACCAACGGAAAAGCAAATTGAAATCGAAGATAATTCGAAATTGGCCCAGAATACTCCTGAGATAAAAGGCAATACTGCAGGGCAATCGGATTTGGCAACTACTCCGAATTCAGATATGCCTTTAGAACCAAATGCCATAAAAAATAATAGTCCGTCGAATGTTGTTCATCCTGCCGAACAGACTATTGAAAATAAAAACACGGAAAATAAAAACACGGAAAATAAAATTACTGTAGAATTAAAACCGCCTTTCATTACACCGGTGGAAGAAAAGAAACCATTCCCTTCGAATATTAATTCGATGCAAATAAATCCGGTAAGTGAAGAAGGTAGAATTGCTTACCAAGCTTATCGTTCTAAATATAAAAACTCAAAGCAATTATCTGATCAGTCTGTAGAATTGCAAAATAGAATTTCTGTAACTCAACCTTCAGAAGAAAAAGATAGTCTGATTAGTATAGCAAATGTTCTTTCTGATCAAGCATCTTTAATGTATGATGAAGCCCAAATTCAGTTAAGTGCAGCCCAGGTTATTGACCCGGAAGTGAAAAATAAAATGGAATTGAATGAGCAGATTGTAGCTTACAACTCTTCAATGCCATTGGGTAACTCAGAAAGTAATAGTCCAACCTTGAACGAACCGGTAAAAGACACTTCAAGTCTAACTGTGAGTTCGGAGTATCCTGGTTCTGAATCAAAAGAAATTGTTAGCAATGCAAATGAAATTGCAGGGGATAAAGTAGAGGAGAAGTTGTCTGAAACAGCAAATTCTGAAGTTTCTCCTTCGGAAAATTATGAGTTAACATCTGAGGAAAAAGAGGAAGTTGAAAAAGCGACGACATTCGAAGTAGAAACTCCGAATGGAAAAGAAATTGTAAAAATTGATACTGTTGGAATTAATACAAAGAATCCTGAATTTAAAAAGTATGTTGAGATTAACAAAGTAATTACAGGAAAACAAGTTGAAACGATTGATGTATTTGCTGAGGCCATTAATCAGAATAAACTTTCAGTAGAACAGAAGCAAGAGCAAAATAGGTTAATGGATCAAGCAGAGGTGGAGCAAGACAGGCCAACAAAAGCACAAATCTTCATTCAAGCAGATGCTAAACGCGATTCTTCTAAACTTAATGAAAAAGAAGCAGCAGAAAAATTCGCTATCGCTCAGAGTAAAGCCAATGAGGTAAAAACGAAGACGGCCGAAATGCAAGAGATCCGACAACGAATTGCTATTCCCGGAAGAAAATTACCTCAACAAGCCACAAAATCTACTGTCAAACCTGATGGTTTAACAGCTGAAGAAGTGTTGGCTATGACTTCGCCAGAAGTGGTTAAACCAGTGGTTCAAATTTCGAATACTGTTTCTGTAAATGAATCAGCTTTCAATGCAACTCCGTCATCCGATTTTAGTCCTGAAAAAGTAGAGCAATTTTCAAAGGAGTCTTTCAGTATTGCAAAAGTCCCGGTTTACAATAAAGAAAATCCGATTCCTATGAATCCTCCGATTCCGGATGGCCTTGTTTTTAAAGTTCAAATAGGAGCTTTCAGAAATGAAATTCCAGCTGAGAAATTCGCGGGAGTTCAGCCAATCACAGCAGAAACAACTCGTCCGGAATGGATTCGTTATTGTGTTGGATTGTTCCAGACTTTCGAACCTGCAGTAGTAGTGAAAAAAGAAATGCAAAGCCGCGGATTTAAAGATGCTTTCGTTGTTGCCTATTTAAATGGTAAACGAATTGAACTTGATGAGGCGTATGCTCTAATCGGAAAAGGGAAATCAACTCCTGATAAAACCTATGTTCAGAATTCTCAAAATGAAATGGCTTTGTTGAGAGCAAATAATATTCGTCCGGAAAATATTTCTTCTATCCGTAATAATGTAATTGATGAAGATGAAAAAACATTTTATGGAGACAATGCCTCGAATGTAAAAAAATCGCTTGCTGCTATTGAATATGCTGTTCAAGTCGGAGTTTACAAAACACAAACTACTCCGAAAGGTTTAAAAACGATAGCACCACTCTTCACTGAAAAAATCCGTAATAGTCTGTACCGATTTACAACAGACCATTATTTTAGTTATGCATCAGCTGATTCCATGAAGCGAATTGCACGAAGAGAAGGAGTAAAGGATGCTTTTATTGTCGTTTATAGAAATGGCGTTCAATCAGCATTGTCATCTGTTCCGGTTGCTGAACGTACGACACGATCAATACCTGATGTAAGAAATGTGCCTTCTGCAGTAATTCCTGAATCAACCTCAATTTCAACAACTGCAAAATCTGCGGATTCGAATGTTGAAGACGCAAAGTCATTACAGAATTTTCCGGCGGCAGTTACTACCGGCGGCAAAATTATTTATCGTGTACAAATAGGTGCATTCAAAAACAATATTCCTTTCACTGCTGTTGTTGCCTTCCTGAATATTGCAGATAAAGGAATCACTCAACTTACCGATGAACGTGGTTTGCATATTTTCTATGCCGGAGTACTCGATAATTTCTCATCGGCTTCTGCACTTCGCGACGAGATCGTAAGCAAAGGAGTTTCCGATGCATTTGTTGTGGCTCTTCAGGATGGAAAAAGAGTAGTGCTGACGGATGAGATGAAAAAATAATTAAAGAAAACTCACGACTTCGTTCACTTTTAAATAGCCACGTTTAATACTGTTTATTTTTGACATACAGCATTCTAGTCTTGTTTTCAACCTTCTTTTGTTCAAAAAAATGCAATATTAGTTGTTAAATAGTGCCGAAATATTACTTTTTTTATTATTAAAACTATTGAAAGTTCTAAATTTCATCATAAATCATCTTTTCGCTATTTTTTTTTCCTTGCTATCCCTTGTTTTATTTTGTAAGTTTGGTCAACTTAAAATGAAATCCACCAAAATCATGACAAAACGAATTACACTCTTTATTTGTGCATCATTGTTATTTTCATCTCAACTGTTTTCGCAGATTGATATAAAGACAATGGATATGGCCAAAATAAATCAGGCAAAAATTGATGGAAAATTGAACGGTCATGAGAAATACGTCAATTATGATGCACTAGGAAAAAATCCTTCTCGGGTTGTTGCTAATCCGTCTGGAAATAATAATGTAAATACATCCAGTGGTTGTGCTTGTTGGGTTCCGCGCGATGCAAGTTGGCAAGTTGCGCAGTTCGATGGATCCGGCGGAAGCGGCGGTCCAGGTTTACCTCCGGATTACAGAAATGATGATTGGTCGACAGTAAATATCCCTTTACCTTTTACTTTTTGTTTTTACGGACAACAAGTTAGCAGTGTTTATATCAATAATAACGGTAACGTTTCAATCGCCAACCCCTACTCAACATTCACAGCAAATTCTTTCCCGGATCCATCTTATACTATGATTGCACCTTTCTGGGCTGATGTGGATACTCGTGGAGCTTTGAGTGGAATTGTTTATTATCAACTTACGAGTACACACCTTATTGTTCAATGGGATAATGTGGGATACTTTGGTCAACATGATGACCTACTCAATACATTTCAGTTGATTATGACAAATGGTAATGACCCTTTACTTCCTCAGGGATCTAATGCTTCTTTCTGTTATCAAGATATGCAATGGTCAACGGGGGATGCATCAGGAGGTTCAGGTGGATTTGGTGGAACGCCGGCTACAGTTGGTGTCAATCAAGGAAATGGAGTAGACTACATTCAAGTTGGTTTATTTGATCAGTCCGGTTCATCTTACGATGGTCCTTATGGTAACAATGATGGTATAGATGCACTCGATAATCAATCATTTCTCTTAAATGTTTGTCAAAGCGGAAGCAATGTACCACCGATTCTAAATTCAGCTCAGGCGTGTGATACACATAACATTTGCGAAGGAGATACACTTTTAATTCAAGGTACCTTCCTTTCTCCTGAACAGGGCCAGATAACAACTGTAACAACAGCTTCTTTAATGAGTGGCTTGTCGATTATTTCAACACCGGGTAATACTACAAGTTTTACTGTTCAGGTCGTTGGTCTGGCGTCGAATCTTGGTATGAATCAGGTTGACATCATTGCTACGGATGATGGGACACCGGTACGATCGACAGTGGTGCCAATTGTTGTGAATGTCAGACCTGCGCCTACAGCTCAAGTTAATTCAACGGACGTTAGTTGTTTTGGCGGCCATAACGGTTCTGCTAATCTTACCCTTGGAGGCAGCGGGCCATTCGATATTATTTGGACTCCAGGACAAATGCAAAATGCACATGTAACTCACCTTACAGCCGGTGTCTACAATGTGAATATCGTGAATCCTTCCGGATGCTATGTGAGTAAATACATTACAATTAGTGAACCTCCTGCATTAACTTCTTCTATCAGTTCGCAAAATGCAAATTGTTCAGGACAAATCGGAAGTGCTATATGCACTGTCGGAGGTGGAACATTCCCATATAGTTATTTATGGAATACCACACCACCTCAGAGTA
>CAYHCU010000185.1:0-6215 GCA_964355035.1 uncultured Flavobacteriales bacterium
ATGTCTATTTCACAAATTTCAGAAACGCTTTTCATTCTCACGATACCTTTCTTCCTGAAACGATTTGGAATTAAGAATGTAATGATTTTTTCTATGTTAGCATGGGTATTACGTTTCGGATTATTTGGATTCGGAAATCCTGCTGAAGGTTTGTGGATGATTGTTCTCTCCTGCATAGTTTACGGAATGGCATTTGACTTCTTCAATATTTCAGGCTCATTATTCATTGAAACCAATACCGACTCCTCCATTCGTTCAAGTGCACAAGGTTTATTTATGATGATGACCAATGGTGTTGGCGCCTATTTAGGCAGCAAAATTAGCGGATCTGTAATCGATTCCTACTATACCGGCGAAGGCGGATCAAAAGACTGGCACGGCATCTGGATTTCGTTTGCCGTTTATTCGCTCATTGTCGCTGTTCTATTTACCATCTTCTTCAAGCACAAACACAATCCGAATGATGTAGCAGATGTTTCGCATTAGGAATTTTAAGTGATTTCGGAATGCGGATTTCGGATTTCGGATTGGGCGGCTGACTTTATTGGAAGCAATTTACATTTAATAAATAATTGCGGATTTCGGATTCTGGATTTCGGATTGGGCAGCTAACTTTATTGGAAGCAATTGCCTTTTATTTACCCGCTCATTCCGAAATCCGAAATTCCTCTACTTGAATGAATACATTTTGCTAAAGGTGACAGCCAATTTCTGAAAGAATCTTGTAGGTTTTTTCCTCTCTCCTCCCTTTAAAGCAAGACGACTGTCATTCTGTAAGAAACTTGTAGGCTTTTAAGTACGACAGCTATTCACGTGGAGTTTTAGATTATTGAATTGAGAAATCGAGATCACTGAATTTCGGAATGCGGATTTCGGATTGGGCAGTTAACTTTATTGGAAACAAATGCCTTTTACTAACCTGCCCAATCCGAAATCCGCATTCCGAAATTCCTATCTAGGAATACCGTCATTCCCAGAGATCCACGAGATCCTTACAGGAAGACACGCCAGTGCACTTTTATGGGAGAAGAGAAGAAGGATAAGCCACGAGATTCCTTAGGAATTTGCTACACGTTTAATAACATGCATCAAGGATAAAAAAGATGTTTTATAAAATATCATTGTCCCCTTTTTAAAACACGGCAACTTTGAACTTTGAACTTTGAACTTTGAACATCAAACTTAATTACTCTTCCTCTTATTCAATTCATCCCGAATATGCCCAGCTCTTTCATAAGCTTCTTCGTCGATGGCTTTCTTGAGCATTTCTTTTAAGTCGTCGGTACTTGCTACGCTTAATTCATTTTCGCTCAATTTACTTGTTGAACCCGCAGGACGTTCTACTTGTTCTTCGATACTTTCGAGTGAAGTATTTTCATCCGTTTCAATACCGGCAGTGGAAAGAATAAATTCGTAAGTATAGATCGGGCAACCAAAGCGAACAGCAATAGCAATAGCATCACTTGTCCGAGCGTCAATCTCTAATTTTTTTTCTCCGTTGTTACAAATAAGCTTTGCATAAAAAACACCTTCCAGCAAATTGAAAATAATTACTTCTTCGACTTCAATTTTGAAAGAGTGAGCCAGACTTTTAAAAAGGTCATGAGTTAAGGGACGCGTTGGCGTCATATTTTCCAGTTCAATAGCAATTGCTTGAGCTTCGAAGGCACCAATGATAATCGGCAAACGACGTTTCCCTTTATCCTCGCCTAACACTAAAGCGTATGCACCGGATTGAGTTTGGCTGTAAGACAAGCCGATTATTTCAAGTTTGATTTTCTTCATTTTTCAATGCCATCCGGCACTAGACTTTATCGAAATTAATAAAAATTTGTTTCGTCACCAATTATGTTAATTATGGCTTGCTTTGAAAGTTTTCGCAGCCTCAATCAACTTAGGAACGATCTCAAAAGCATCGCCAACAATACCATAATCAGCCGCTTTAAAGAAAGGAGCTTCAGGGTCCTTGTTAATTACAACGATAACCTTAGAAGAACTTACACCGGCCAAATGCTGAATTGCACCGCTGATTCCGATTGCAACATATAAATTGGGACTGATTGCTATACCGGTTTGACCGACATGTTCAGAATGTGGTCTCCAGCCGGCATCCGAAACAGGTTTACTACATGCGGTAGCGGCCCCCAAAGTACCGGCAAGTTCTTCGATCATCCCCCAGTTTTCAGGACCTTTCATTCCTCTACCTGCTGATACTACTAATTCGGCTTCAGGAAGAGAAATTTTATTTCCGGCTTTCACTCTTTCTTTCACTGTCGCTGCAAAATCTTTTGCTTCCGGAGTAAAATCAAAGTTGACGACTTGAACAGTTTGCGGATTGGGAACAACCTTGTAAGAATTCGGTAAAGAACTGATCACTTTCACTCCAGCAAGCATTTCAATGATTGAAAATGCTTTCCCTGAATACGAACTTTTTTTCACTGTGAATGCACCATCCATTTCAGGCAGACTAACAACATTTTCAGCTAGACCTGCATCCAATTTTATAGCTACACGAGGAGCAATAGATTTACCGGAGAAAGATGCAGACAAAACTACTACTTCAGCATTTTCTGCTTTTGCAGCAGCAGCAATTACGCTGGCATAAGGCTGTGTATTTGGTGTAGAGAGTTTATCGTTTGTTGCATTCAGGATTTTTGTAGCTCCATACTGACCTGCTTTTGCAAGCTCATCATTGCTGACATTTCCTATTGAGATTGCAACTAATGGTTTGCTAAGTTTGGAAGCAATTGCAGCAGCAAAACTAAGTGTTTCAAAAGCTGATTTACGAAAAGTTCCTTCTGCGTTTTCTAAATATACGAGTACTGACATTTTAATTTTTTTTAATGATAATGAAATCAAATAATTTTTTTCTCTTCACGAATGATGTCGAACAATTTTGAAGCATCATCAACAGCAATCATTTTAACCGCACTACGTAGAATAGGTTTTTCATAAGAAACCAATTTCACTTTTTGAGTCACTTCAACAGGCTCAACGACAACAAGAGGCTTTGTACGGGCAGACATGATACCACGCATATTAGGAATTTTCCATTCAGCCATTCCTTCAGAAGCACCGGCAACAAAAGGCATTGAAGTTGAAATGATATCTTTTCCGCCTTCAATTTCACAATCAAGAGTAGCAGTTGTTCCATCAACAGACAAACTTTTCGCGAAAAGAATGCAAGGGATCTCAAGCAATTCAGCGATCATGACCGGAACACTTGCACCATTGTGATCACCACTTTCGCGACCGCAAAGAATAAAATCGAAAGCATTTTTCTTTACGTAATCTGCAATTTGTTTAGCAACAAAATAAGCATCACGCGGAAGAGCATTAATACGAACAGCATCAGTGGCACCGATAGCGAGAGCTTTGCGAATGACAGGTTCTGTTGAAATGTCTCCAACGTTTAATACAGTCACCGTTCCATTGTTGGCAGTTACCAAATCAATCGCTTTTGACAAAGCAATTTCATCGTAGGGATTAAGGATGAAAGTTACACCTGCAGAAACGAATTCCTTATTATCAGGCGTAAAATTAATTTTTGCCGTAGTATCCGGCACACTAGAAATACAGACTAATATCTTCATAACGAGCTTTATTACATTCAAGTCTGAGAAATCACAAAACAACAATTGTTTAATGTGTGTATAGTTATGTACCTTTCCTCAGTAAAGGCGCGAAGATAAATAAATAAATCAGCCGAATTTCATTAAAAAGCACGTATGTCTGTCAGATTAAGTATACTTCAGGTTTATCTCAAAGAAGATCCATTCGATGAGTTTATAAAATACGCTTTAGCCTTGGAATACAAAAGCTTAGGTAGAAATACTGAAGCTTATGAAGAACTCAAATCATTGATTGAAATCAGTCCGGATTACCTTGCAAGCTACTATATGGCAGGAAAAAGTGCCGAAGAACTCAATTTAAATGAAGAAGCCATCAAATGGTTTGAGCTAGGCCATCAAAAAGCGATTGAACAAAACAATGTTCGTACAGCTGAGGAATTAAAGTCAGCCTTGAATATGTTGAGAGATGAAATGAGTGAAGGTTAGAAGTAATTTTTACATTTGCCGTTCGATTTTCGTGATTCGAAAATCGAATCACGAAAATCGAACAGAAATGAGAGAAATACAATTCCGGGAAGCCTTACGAGAAGCAATGAATGAAGAAATGCGCAGGGATGCGAGGGTCTTTTTGATGGGTGAAGAAGTTGCTCAATACAATGGAGCTTATAAAGTTAGCCAGGGAATGCTGGAAGAATTTGGCGACAAAAGAATTATAGATACCCCCATTGCGGAATTAGGATTTGCAGGAATTGGCGTAGGTGCAGCTATGAATGGCCTCCGCCCTATCATTGAATTCATGACCTTTAATTTTTCTCTGGTTGCGATTGATCAAGTCATTAACTCAGCCGCTAAGATGATGAGTATGAGTGGCGGACAATTCACCGTACCAATCGTTTTTCGTGGTCCGACAGGATCGGCAGGGATGTTAAGTTCACAACATTCGCAGGCTTTTGAAAGCTGGTATGCAAACTGTCCTGGATTAAAAGTGGTAGTACCGAGTAATCCGGCAGATGCAAAAGGGCTTTTGAAATCAGCTATCCGCGACAACGATCCGGTTATTTTTATGGAAAGTGAACAGATGTATGGTGAAAAAGGAAGCGTTCCGGATGGAGAATACCTTATTCCCATCGGTGTTGCCGACATCAAAAAAGCCGGAACAGATGTTACCATCGTTTCCTTTGGAAAGATGATGAAAATAGCCTTGAAAGCAGCAGAAGAATTAGCCAAAGAAAATATCAATGCAGAAGTAATCGATCTACGATCCGTTCGGCCGATCGACTATGCAACAGTCATTACTTCCGTTAAGAAAACAAATCGATTAGTGATCGTAGAAGAATCCTGGCCCTTAGCTGCCATAGCAACAGAGGTTGCTTTCAAAGTGCAGAAAGATGCTTTTGATTATTTAGATGCACCGATTTTAAGAGTGATGGGAATGGATGTTCCACTTCCCTATGCACCGACTTTGATTGAAGCTTATCTGCCGAATCCGGCGAGAGTTGTGAGGGCGGTGAAGGAAGTGATGTACTTGGTGAAGTAAGTTGGCGGTTGGTTGTAAGTCAAAGGTCAGTCGGTAAATTCAAGGTTAAAGGTCAGAGGTCAACCGAGTAGCTGGTGATTCGAAAATCGCAATCCGAATTCCGAATTCCGCATTCCGAAATTCCACCCTCAATCGAGGCAATCCACTAACAATAAGCCTCTTAGTTTCTAAAAGTCACGCTCTTAAGGGTTTTTCCAAAAAAAAGACTACCTTTGCGGCTTAATATTCAAAAAATGCTTTCTTTCTCAGAATTAGGAGTTGGCGAGAATGTTTTGAAAGCCATCCAAGAGTTAGGATTCATTGAACCTACTCCAATTCAGCAACAGGCCATACCAAGATTATTGGCCGATGAGACGGATTTTATCGGACTTGCTCAAACAGGTACCGGAAAGACAGCTGCGTTTGGCCTTCCCATTCTTGAACTCACAGACTTGCGCGTACCGACGACGCAGGCACTTATCTTAGCACCGACACGAGAACTGTGTGTGCAGATAGCCAATGATTTAGCTAAATATGCAAAATTCAACCGGTCAGCGGTAATCACTGCTGTATATGGTGGAGCTAACATCGTTCAACAAATCCGACAAATCAAAAAAGGTTCACAAATCGTTGTTGCTACACCAGGCCGCTTGCTCGATTTGATTAACCGTGGTGCGATTGAAATGGATAAAATCCGCTATGTCATCTTAGATGAAGCGGACGAAATGTTGAACATGGGTTTCCAGGAAGACATAGATGAAATTCTAAGTCACCTTCCAAAAGAACGTCGTGTATGGTTGTTTTCTGCTACGATGCCTCAAGAGGTTCGTACGATTGCAAACCGTTACATGAGTAATCCTTTTGAGTTAACGATTGGTCGTAAAAATGATGGCGCTGCGAACATTGAGCATTATTACTATGCTGTTCATGAACGCGATCGTTACAATGCATTAAAGAGAATTCTTGATTCTGTTCCGGAAATTTTCGGAATAATATTTTGTCGTACGAAAATCGACACGCAATGTATTGCAGTTAATTTAGCAAAAGAGGGATACCACCCTGATGCTTTACATGGTGATTTGACACAAGCACAACGAGACAAGGTAATGGCTCGTTACAGAACAAAA
>CAYHCU010000186.1:0-6178 GCA_964355035.1 uncultured Flavobacteriales bacterium
GTCATTATTTTATACACTAACTTAATGACATTGCCTGTAAGGAACTCGTCGTTCTATAGGTACGACGGCTCACAAATACATATTTGGATTCACCTTTTCTAGCATTACATTTCACTTCCAAATCTTAAAATTAAATTCAAATTTCTTCTTTTGAATAAGTGTACGCCAATCGATAAACAAAAGAGCGGAAATCATAATTAATCCGATAGAAAGACTAAGCATAGACTTCCAGGATATTATTCCGGCAAGAATATCATTGGAATAGTCATAAGCTAGTTGTCCAAAGTAGACAACAATAGCATCGCTGATAAATTTTCCGACAAAAAAAGCAGGGATAATATTGATTGGTTTTATTTTAGCAATCCCCCCGGCAAGAAATAACGGAGTAGTAGGAAGTGGAAGCAAAGAGTAGGCAATTATTACAACCTGACTTCTCCATCCTTCCGATTTCATTTCATTGCCGAGAAATTCGATGTCTTCATTTTTTGATTGCTTGAAAATTCTCCCGGCTAAAAGCGGAATGTAAAGAGTGAGAATATACCTACCCAAAATTGAGCCTGCAACTCCGATCATAATTACCATCCAGATATTTAGGTCGAATCTGAGTTGTAAAAAAACCATAATTGTAAAAGCTGGAGGAAAAGGGAAAGGAACAACATCAAACATAAATGCTCCAAGAAAGACTAATAAATAGTGAAGCCACATAGATTGAGGATTGTTTTTTCTGTTTCCTTTTTAATGGAAAGGAACAGAAGGCATTGTCAAAGGTAAGAATTTTATTTTTAGTTAAATGGATACTATTAATATAGCAGGGGAGTAGTAGAAGGGCATATTCATTTTACGAGGAGTGAACAATATTACTTTCTAACTTGCATGTTTAAGGAATTTAATCCCACATTATTTCCAAAATCGAAATCAGTTAGCTGTCGTACTTAGAAACCTACAAGGTTCTTACAGAATGACAGTCGTTTAGCTTATTAGGGAGGAGAGGACGATAAAAACCTACAAGATTCTTTCAGAATATATCTGTCACCTTTAGCAAAATGTGTTCAGTAAATTATAACTTAATATTTTCCTTAATTTTATCTTTTAGCTCGTTGCATAGGATTTTAGATCTTCACCATAGATCAATTTAATTCTCTTCAACTTTTGCCAGTGCAGCCTTTTTTTTATCATATCGAACAAAGAAATTAAGCCAGATAATTCTGGACCATCGGAAAGAAAGGGGACTTAAAGCGAGAATTGTAAGCGCCATAAATCCGACAAAAAACTCTGTCGACCATGACAAATAGAGCATATAGATTAAGAACCAGCAAATAAACCAACCTGATGTCAAGGCGTAAGAAACATACATTGCTCCAAAAAAATACCCGGGTTCTTTTTCATAGATTTCTCCACAATGGGAACATGTTTTTTCCATTTTCAGAATTTCGCCTTGTAAACGATATGGATTATTGTGGGTAAAAACTTTTCCTTGATGGCACCGTGGACATTTGTTTGCAGCCATCGAGTAGAAAATTTCAGATAATATCATGACTCAAAAGTACTGTAAATTTTCCACTAGTGGCTAAAGAAAGGCCTCCTTAATTATATTTTTCAGTATTAATCATGCAAATTCCGGTCATAAATTCTCCGGGTCATCTAACATCAAGGAGTATAGAAGCCCGTTTTCAATAAATCCGGCAATGTTATTTTTTTGTAGTTGTATTAATTCCGAATGGATTATACAGTGGACAGTAACTAATGAAACTTGTAAGTAGGAATACCCCGGCAAAAATCAAGAGCACAATTCCTAAAGTACCTTCAATAACCTTTGTAAAATAAAGTGAGCCAATAATTATTGCAATAATTACACGAATAATTTTATCGGTTGAGCCCATGTTCTTTTTCATGATAGTGGTCTTTTAGATTTAATACAAATATAGAAGATATGTTCATTTGGAAAAGTAACAATTGTTACATAAGAAAAAGTTTTGAACAGGTAAAGTGATTTAATGCGAGAGTGCTACAAAAAATTTTCCCGCAGATTCCGCAGATTCCGCAGATTTTCCGCAAAGAAAAATAAGTATATATTCGGTTCTGCGGAATAAAAATTGATTCCAACGTTACAGAATATCATACTTCTGCTACTACAAAAGTACTTCCACCAATAAAAATAAGGTCATTTACTTTGCTTTCTGCTATTGCAGTGTCAAGGGCGTTTTTAACAGATGAATAGCTTCGACCTGACAATCCATGTTCTTCAGCTTCAGCTTTTAGTTCTTCTGCATTTAAACCTCGTGGAATATTTGCTTTGCAAAAATAGTATTGAGCATTTTTTGGTAATAAACTAAGAATACTTCTGATATCTTTATCGTTGACAACACCAATTACCATTCGCAGGTTTTCATAGTTGTATTCTTTCAGTTGTTCAAGAATAAATTCGATTCCGGCCTTATTGTGTCCGACATCGCAAATGGTGAGAGGCGCATCCGATATTTTTTGCCAACGACCCATTAGTCCGGTAAGTTTTTGAACATTGCTTAAAGCAGTCCGAACATTTTCATCAGAAATTTTCCAGCCAAGTTCTCGGAGTTGAAGTACTCCTTCAATGACAGTACAAATATTTTTTTGTTGGTAGTTGCCTGCAAGACTAATCTTTAAATCTGAAAAAAGTAGTTTTTGTCCGATGAAAATATTAACACATTGTTCTTCTGCTGACTTTTTAATTAATTCTATTTTTATTTTATCAGAAGCAAAACTGATCTTTGCATTTTCCTGCATAGCTTTTTTTATAAAAACGAAATCGCAATCATCTTGTCGTTCCCCAATGATGATAGGAATAAACTTTTTTATAATTCCCGCTTTTTCAAGTGCAATTTTTTCAATTGTATCGCCAAGTAATTGCATGTGATCAAAACTGATATTGGTGATTATTGATAGTTCCGGAGTGATGATATTTGTTGAATCCAATCTTCCGCCAAGGCCCGTTTCGATAATGGCGATGTCCACTTTTTCTCTGGCGAAATAGTCAAAAGCGAGTCCAACTGTCCATTCAAAAAAGCTGGGTTGTATCTTTTCGAAGGAGGATTTGTACTTTTCCACGAAAACCGACACTTCGTTTTCGGGGATCATTTGACCATTAATACGTATTCTTTCTCTGAAGTCTTTTAGATGTGGTGAGGTGTACAGTCCAGTCTTATATCCTGCGGATTGTAGGATGGCTGCTAACATGTGTGAACAGGAGCCTTTACCATTTGTGCCAGCGATATGTATTGTTTTGAATGAATTTTGAGGGTTTTTAAGTTGATTGCACAGGTCAACGGTATTGTGTAAATCGGCTTTATATGCAGCAGCTCCGATGCGATGAAACATTGGTAATTGAGAATAGAGGTACTCTAAAGTCTGGTCGAAATTCATTTTAGAAAGTTTGGTAGATATAAATAGAAATACCTGTTTGGCGATATTTTACGTAAAAATGAAAAATATTTTTGGAGGAGAAAAATATTTCACTAAATTGCATAAGCTAACAACTGAGTAACTGCGGACAATAATTCATACTGTGAACTTCAAATTTACTACCATGCCCTTAACTAAAAAGGCCCAAAAGCTAATTAGCACATGGCCACAAAGACTAGCCTTGTCAGGTGCTGTTGCTTTCATAATCTGGAGTATTATGCAGGAGAGTATATTAATATTTACAACAGTAACTCTGATTATGCATCTGGTATTAACATTGATGTACTCCCGTGTTTCCAAACAGAAAGAAGGCTTTAATGAGGAAATGAGATATTGAACAAAAAGAATTTTATAGCTAACAACCTATTCGGCTGACCATGTGTCAGTCTTTTTTTTGAAATTTTTGTTGAGTAATTACACAAGAAAAAACAGCTTGATTATTTGTTCAATTGAATGTAGTGATCAACGCAATCTTCTTACCTTTGCAAGATGAAAGGAATAGCAATATTTTTCTTTTTCGCTGTTGCGATATTCAATTCATCGATCGCTCAAGTGATAAAATTTTCAGAAGAGATTAAAGAAAACAGGAATGCTAAATTCATGCGAATATTAGGTGCTGATGAAAACGGAAATGTATATGTTTTACGAAGCAATATTTCATTAGAAACGGATCGTGACAGAGTTGGATTTAAAAGTCGAGTTTACTTTTTGCAGTATTTAAACCAGGATTTGAAATTGATTTGGGAATTAGAACTCGCTGCACCATACGAGAATGGTCGCATTGCTGATGTTCAAATAAACAATGGTAGAGTTGTGGTGGTTAGTTTTTTGAATGATCGAAAAAGCAAATCTTACACCTTTTTTATTCAAGCGCTCAGCGATAAAGGTGGCTGGATCGGTTCTCCGGTTGAAATCGATAAATTTATTGCTAATGATTTAGACGAAGATGACAAGCCCGGTGTGATCAATTCGCAGGATGAATTATCGATGGCTTTTTCTTACCGTAAAATAAGTATCGATAAGAAAATTCAAATTTACCAAGTAGTAGTGATGGATACTTCATTTAGTATACGATATAAGAAGCAAATTGAAATTCAAGGTTCGACAAGCATGTATATTCCTGTTTCATTTTTGCTGTCAAACCAGAGTTCTTTTTTTGCTTTAGGAGTTCATTATACGACTGAAAAAAGAACAAAGAGTCAAAGTGAGATGTATTATGAATTACATGGTTACAATCCGGTGAACGACCAATTTCTGCATTCGTTAATAAAAAGCGAAAGTAAATTTCTGACGGATGTTGGATTTTCTATTGACAATTACAATAAACGAGTGATTGCAGCAGGATTTTATTCTGATTTAACAACATATTCTATTGCAGGAATTTTTTACAATTCGTTTTCGGAGGATAATCTTACGCAGATATCTTCTCAAAACTCTGCATTTCCGGTATCCTATTTTCAGAAATTTACCGGTGAAAGAAAGCTTGAAAAAAATAAGGAGTTAGTGAATTATTCAATCGATCGTTTGATCGTGAGACGAGATGGGGGAGTTGCAATTCTTGCAGAGTCTTTTAATCGTGCTGAGCGATCTTATTGGGATTATTACATGCAGACTTATGTATATCATTATTATTATCACTATGGAAACGTAATGGTTTTGTCGATTAATCCGTCAGGTGAAATATTATGGGCAAATGCTGTAAGTAAAGATCAGAATTCGATTGATGATAGTGGGTATTCTTCATCCTATCTCAGTTCAATTGTAAATGGGAAAATACTTTCCTTTTATAATAAATATATTGGCGAGGAGTCTTCAGTCTTGTTAACAACAATCGACGGAATTGGAGCACAGAAAACAGATGTGCTTTTTAATGAAAATGAAAGGATCACGATAATACCGAAATCAGCGAAGCAAATAGATGAAGAAACGATATTGATGCCGGCCTATAAACAGAATAAATTTTATATTCTAAAAATTAATCCCTGACTTCAGCTTTTAGAATCATTTTTTTGAAGGTAGATTTTTTGTCCGGGTTCGATTGACGCACCTTCATTTAAACTATTATACTTAAAAAGGTATCTTGCTTTAACGCCATATTCCTGCGCAATAGAAAAAACAGTGTCTCCCGGTTTAGAAATATAGAATTTTCTGTCACCTTCTTTTTTCTTTGGTTGAATATAAACGATTTGTCCTTTTGTTAAAAGTGCATTGTCGTTTGTTTCATTGTATTTAGGTAATTGCCAGTAACCAAGATTCAATTCTTTCGCAAGACTTATATAGGTGTCGCCATCGCGGGCAATTACATATTTAACACCGTTCTTTTCTTTTATGCTTCTAGTTGCAAATGCATCAACCACTTCTACCGATGGGACCAAAACTCTCTTTACTTTTATGTTATTCTCAGGGATGGATTGTGAAATTGAGATTTCGTTTGAAGTATTGTTTGTAGCTGTAGGAATATTTTGAGATGGTGGTGTAGGTTTAGAATCAGCATAGAGAGGAAGCTCTTCTTGCGTATCTAAAAGATTTAGCTGGTAGTCTTCAATAATTTTTATCAAGCGATTGGCGTAGGTTGGATCAGTAGCATAGCCTGCTTTTTTCAACCCTTTAGCCCATGCTTTATAATTTGTTTTGTCTAAGTCAAAAAGAAAAGAATAACGTGGACGAGTTTTCAAAAAGTTGCTGTGGTCATCATACGATTCGAGTGCAGTATTATATTTTCTAAAGCATTCATCTTTTG
>CAYHCU010000187.1:0-6127 GCA_964355035.1 uncultured Flavobacteriales bacterium
AATGCCGAGTGATTAAGGGTGTCGATATAAATAATTTTATTTTCACCGAATGACTGCTTAATTGACTTCTGGGGAGTAATCAAAATTTCTCATTTATGTTGTTTTTAAAGGAAGAATCAGATTAATTTTGCTGTCGTACCTCGAGAACGACGAGATCCTTACAGGAGGACACGCATACGCACTTTTAAGGAGGACGGAAAGGTGAGGCTACGAGATTCCTTAGGAATTTACAGTACATTTATTCACTTGCCTCAAAGTAAAAAGATGATTTTTTTGTTCATAGCTATGCCGTAGGCATCTCGTCGCCTTACGCTACTCCTCCTCTCATTGAGGCGACCAATGTGTCATCTCGCAGAACTCGTTGCTCTCTAAGAACGGCGGCTCATTAAAACTAATTTGGTTTCACCTTCAATAGTTGATAACAAACATTTGAATACACTCATAAATAAAATCTCTCCCCAACTTTTGATGGTGACCCAAAGGTTTGCTCAACGCTAATTGAAGCCAGTTTCAATTAGCTTTTTCTTTTTTATTAAATCGATTTTTAATAATGCATGACCTAGGTTTTCCTAGACATAAACAGGCAAAGTTTATCTATAATAAAAAATTTACTTTAATAACCAACAACTATTTTTGGCCTCATTGTTGAACTTTAAACTTTTAATTTTTCACTTTTCACTTTCCCCCCTTCAACCACCTCCACAAAAAATTTAGTCACATCAATCTTTTCATCGAGCATCTTTAGCCTGCGTTCTTGCCAGATTTCTTTTAGATTTTTTGTGGCCAGTAATTCTTCAAGAGTTTTAAAAAGGAGGGAAGTGTTGTCAGGTTTTATTCCGTAACCTAATTTATAGTTGTCTTCTATATCGCGCAAGTATCCGATTCTCCCTGCAAAATCGTTGTATCTGATAAAAGGTACACCTAATACTCCGGCTTCAGCTGCCATTGTCTGACTATCTCCTATATACAGTGAAGCAAAAGCCATGACATGATGCATGTCAATGGGCTTTATGTTCAGTCTGTACGGTTCAAATTCTTTTTCCAATTCCCGTTCTGCCGTAATATAGACTTTGCCATGTGCGCTCATCATTTGTATTAATTGTTCAGCAGTTTTTGTATCGATGCCTTGAACACCGGAATCGTGATGTGCTTTCAATTTTGCAAAACGAAGGATAAAATATTTTTCATCCGGATTGAAATAGTTGCGGACAATATTTTTATCAGGAGTAAATACATTCGGGTGTAAATAGGCAAGTTCGTGATAACCTTTATAGGTGATTGTTTTTTCCGCTCTTCCCGTAATACAAACATCAGGTGAAAGAAGGTACTTTGCAAAAGGATGCGCTAATTTTTTCACCAATGGAATCACATCAGCATCGTCTTCATTCACAAAAATGTTAGGTATACGAAGAAGATATCCGATATGACAAATTTCTGTGGAGGTGCCAATTAAAAGATCCGGGCGATTGGCTATACATTTTTTTAAAAGCCGGAAGTCTTGCTTCAGCAAGCCATAAGCGATAGAAAATTTATTATCCTTTCGGCCATGTGGAAGAAAGTTTTCATAGTCCCATCCTTCGGAAGCAAGTAAGTCTTCTAATACATCTTTTTTTGTAGCAATAATAGTAATGTCATGATGATTTGCTTTCAGTTTCCGTATCGTATGACGAAACAAATGAAAGTGTGCAGGGTGATGCAAATAAAATAAGATCTTCATTGCTGTTCAGCTCTTAAAAGCATCATGACCGGAAAGATCTTTCACCACCTTTGCAGGGACACCGGCAGCCAGACAGCGTGCAGGAATATCTTTAGTGACGACAGAACCCGTTGCAATCACAGCTTCGTCGCCAATGGTCACTCCCGGAGCTATAATTACGTTCGGCATAATCCAAACACCTTTTCCAATATGTGTCTGCATAACCTTCCGCGGATATATTTTTTTCAGTCTCGTCTCCGACGGAATATTTGCATGTGCAGTAATAACAGTTCTGTCGCCGATGGAAGTATGATCGCCTATGAATATCTGGTCAGTAAAAACTCTGTCAAACATCACTTCATGTCCGATATAAACATCTTTTCCAATGTTTACTCCGCGCCACCTGTGTATAGTCGTTCTCCAGCTTTTAACAAAACAAAAGAAAGCCACCTTATCTAAAAAAAACCGCCACACGAATTTTATCGCATAGCGAAGTTTTCCAAAGAACCCTTTGTAACCGTAAAAATCCAATACTTCTTGTGCAGGCATTGTATTATCTTGTAGTAGTATTCTGTTAAATGTTAAAAGTGTTTATAAATGTGTAATCGGATTAGACTTTTCTCCTTTAAACTCCTTTAAACTCCTTTAAACCACTTTAATTCTTAAACCCTCTCTTCCTCTTAAATCTTTTCTCCTCCTCAAACCTCTTCCATTTTTATCCTCTTTTTTGCTTTAAATAACACCTAAAACCAAGAAGAAATTCGCTTATAATACGAAAGAATGCCGCTTTTGTTCGTAAAACTCAATTATTATATAGGTTTGGCCAATAAAATCATACTAAATGGCTAATACATATACACAAATTCACATCCAGTTTGTTTTCGCTGTAAAATTCAGGAGAGCACAGTTATTACCATCATTTAAAGACGAGCTGTTAAAGTACATGACAGGCGTTGTCCAGAGAAATGAGCACAAACTGCTTGCTATTAATTGCGTACCGGATCATATCCACATTCTCGTTGGTTTGCGCCCTTCTCAATCCATTTCTGACCTAATGCAAGACGTAAAAGGAGCCTCTTCAAAATGGATCAACGACAGGCGCTTTCTTCCAACTAAATTTGAATGGCAAGGAGGCTATGGCGCCTTTTCATACACCAAAAAGCAAGTACCCGGTATCATCGATTACATTCAAAAGCAAGAGACCCATCACATGAAAACAACCTTCATCCATGAATATATTGAATTCCTAAAGGAATTCGAAATAGACTATGACGAGCACTATATCTTCAATGAAATGGTGTAGGACTGGGAACCGTGATGGCGTCCCTACGGGACTGGGTGTATGTATGGAAGCGGGGTGACCGTGATGGCGTCCCTACGGGACTGGGTGTTTGTATGGAAGCGGGGTGACCGTGATGGCGTCCCTACGGGACTGGGTGTTTGTATGGAAGCGGGGTGACCGTGATGGCGTCCCTACGGGACTTGCAGTAGGCCTAGAGGCGGGAGTGAACCGTACCCCTTCGGGACTTTCCCCATCCGACACAGCAAGTCCCATCGGGACGCCATCCCGGTAAACAGTGGACGTACAGCGACCACCCCAGTACTTCAGAAACCCCACCCATCCCGACACCGCAAGTCCCATCGGGACGCCATATCGGTCCCGAGCCGCAACCTAAAGCAGACCCTTAGCTATATAGTCTTTCACCGTAACAAACTCGTATCCTTGATCCACATAGTAACCTATGAAATCCTCGTAAAGCGGGATGGCTTTTTTGCCCAGGTTTTTGATTTTCATTTTGCCGCGGATCACGTCACTTAAAAGGTGTTTAACCGGATTCGAGGTGCGGCGGGTGATGATACGACGCTCAGAATGTTCGTCGATAAATTCATTCGGGTGAACATCAAAAACCAGCGGCTTTTTGTTGTACGACGTTTCCAAATTGAACAGACGTTGTTGCATAGAAGTGATCTTCGGAAACAGGCGCATCGTTGTTCCGACAAAAGGAAAGAGAAAAGCAGTGAGTGGAATTTCTATCAGCGGACCGTTTCCTTTTTTGAAAAGGTTGTCTTCAGCGGTACGATAGGGAAGACGCGGAGCGCGCAGCCAATTCAATTTTTTTATTCCGCCGAAAGAAAGAAACATATCGAAACGTTGTGCCGCAACAGAGCTGTCGGATTCAAAACCGGCATGAGCAAGTGCAAGTGGAGTGTGATGATTGACACGCAAAGCAGGAGCTCTGAAGGATACAACTTTTTGTTTACTGATATCTTCCAAAAGATTTTTTGAACGGATCAGATGTTCTTTTTGTTGTTCAAAAGAGAGCACATCAAAAGCCTGATCAACTTCATGAGTCCATCCATGCGATGCCACTTCATGACCAAACGGCAAGATCATTTTTACAACATCAGGAAATTTTTCGGCCATATCGCCGACAAAATAAAAGGTGCTTTTGATGTTAAATTTTTTGTAGATATCCAACAACAAAGGCATGCCTTCTTCCAAAACTTTCACGCCGGTTTCATCACGAAGAGTGTTAAACCAAATGCTGTGCGTTTCAACATCATTTGTAAGAAGACAATATTTCGGCACAATAATTAATTTAATTAATCGTGAATTAATGCTAAAATAAACTGTAATTTATTTAACATTAATTAATATAACAAATAGCAATATAGGCAAAAGTAGAATTTCCATTGCGACCAGCTTGGGGAACGTTTACACGTAAGGTTGCAACAAAAATTCTATTTGCCGACGATTGTTTTACCCCGATTTCCGGCCAGAGTTACTTCAATTGTGGGTGATTTATCTCACTTTACCCCGCATTTAATGCACGTTTACAGCTGCTTGAGGTAAAATGACTGATTTCTCTTGCATTCTTCAATCCAATTAGTTAGATTTGAATATCGAATAAATAAACACCTCCCGGTTCTGAAGGCCGCTCTCCAAAAGGCTTTCACCTTTGACTTTCAGATCCAAAAGAAGAAATGTATCGCTGCGAAACCGTACATTAATCATTAGATAAAAAAAACAATTAATTAAATAATTAATATTAATTAATTCGGATATATTTTGCTCAATGTAAGAAAAGAGCTAAATTATGAAACATAACATGAACACAAATCTTATGTTTGTTCCGGGAACGAAAAAGTAAAATGAAAAAAGAGAAGAATACAAAAAATGTATCGCGTCAGTTTTCGTTCCGCAATAATCCGGTTGTTGGTTCATCAGCAATTGCAACGAATAATTTTCAGCGACAAAAAAAGCGTCAACACAATTATCGACCGCATCTTGAAAAGATCGGCGGAATGGATGCTGATGTCAAAAAGTATATTTCTGATTTTTGTAATTTGAAAACAGAAGGTACTTTTGTTTTGCGTTCTTCGATTTCAGAAAGCGTAAATAATTTGCCGACAAGTGCCAACACCATCATCAACTTAAAACGAATCAACGATATTCAAGGCATCAATAAATTCTTGCATAACGTAAACGATCATTTAGTAGATGGCGGTTTATTCATCGGCTGTGTTGAAACAAAATATTTGCGTAAGCGTAGAATTATGAAACGCTTTCCTGCCGGGATTGCTCAACTATATTATGTGCTCGACTTTTTATTGAAACGTGTTTTTCCGAAGTTCCCTGTTACACGCTCTTTTTATAAAGTACTTGTCGGAGAAAGAAATAAAGTTCTTTCCCGTACTGAAACGCTGGGCCGTTTATATGCTGCAGGTTTCGAAATCAAGTCCATGAAATTTTTAGGGAAGAACCTCTTCTTTGTAGCCTCAAAAGAAAAATCACCTCTGTTTGATTATGAGCCCGTTTACGGTCCCATCTTCAGAATGCGTCGTCATGGCAAAAACGGTAAAGTCATACATGTATATAAGATGCGTACCATGCACTCTTATTCTGAGTATATCCAGAAGTATGTATATGACACCAACAACCTGGCCGATGGAGGCAAAATGAAAGACGATTTCCGCGTCTCTACCTTAGGCAGGTTTTTCCGCCGCTATTGGATCGACGAATTACCGATGATCATCAACCTACTTAAAGGCGAATTGAAAATCGTTGGTGTGCGTCCTTTAAGCTCCCATTTCTTAGGACTCTATTCCGAAGAACTTCAGGAAAAACGCCTTCACCATAAGCCGGGTCTGGTTCCTCCATTCTATGTAGATATGCCAAAAACCATGGAAGCCATCCAAGCCTCCGAAATGAAATACCTTGTCGCTTACGAAAAAAGTCCAATCCTCACCGACATTAAATACTTCCTCCATGCGTGTTACAATATTGTGATACGGAGAGCGAGGAGCAAATAGTAAGTAGTAAGTAGTAAGTAGTGAGTAGTGAGTGGTTAGTAGAAAGTGAAAAATGAAAAGTGAAAAGTGAAAAGTGAAAAGTGAAAAATGAAAAATGAAAAATGAAAAGTGAAAAAT
>CAYHCU010000188.1:0-6102 GCA_964355035.1 uncultured Flavobacteriales bacterium
CAGATACTCCAAATCAAGCTTCTGAAACGTATGGATGTAACACTTTCCCGAAATATGACGCATGCTCAGGAAGTTCCACAAATGGAATTATGTTCATGGATTATATGGACTATGGTGATGACAATTGTTTGATAATGTTTACCCGCCAACAATCTACTCGTATGTTAGATGCCTTGACATTATTTTATCCAACCCTAATTACATCAACAGGTTGTCAGGAAGTTGTCAATAATATTAATTCTCCGAGTGTATTGCAATTCTCTGTTTACCCAAATCCAACTGATGGAATACTGAATATTGAGATGTTTGCAAATAAAGTGTTGGGTGATAAACTAAACGTTCAAATTACTGATATAATTGGAAAAATAGTTTTTGAACAAGAAATTGGTCAGTCAAATGGACAAACATATCAAGTTGATATGTCAGCATTTGAAAACGGTTCGTATTTTGCAACGGTGTATAATCAGTCATACAAAAAAACAGTAAAGTTTGTACTTAATCGTTAATCCAATAAAAAGATGTAAAATAAAAGCCTGTCTCATTGAGCCAGGCTTTTTTGTTGTTAACTAAATCGATTTAGCATATTCTAAAAATAAAGTAAGCGCTTTCTTTTTAGTTTCATCAAAATCAAAATCGATTGATTCCGTGAGATAATTATAAATAAACTCTTCGGAAATATCGTCTGTTTTTTCTTTTTTTGCTATCTCAGGAATAAGTTTCATGCCTTCTGCAATAGCAGCATTAAACTTCAAAACAAACTCTGAATCAGGCTGATTTCTTGCCGTCCAAACTGCAAAAACAAAAGGCAATCCGGTAAATTTTTTCCATTCATCGGATAAATCATAGCAATATTTAAATTTATTTTTCAGTAGGATGGCTCTATCGCCGATAACCACTCCTGCAGTGTCGCCTTCAATTAAATTTTCATAGCTTGGATCTGATGACAAAAAGAGTGGAGCTATATTCCAATAAAATTTGGAAAGCACTCTGGTTAGTAAAACTGAAGTTCTCGATTGATAATCAAGAAAAATATTCTTGATTTTATCCATCGGTTGGTTGCTTAAGAGTAAAACGGAGTCAACCGGTCCATCTGAACCAATACAATAATCTGAAATTATAAAGTAGCTGGACAATTGCGTTAAGATTGCAACAGGAACTAACCCTATGTCTACTTTTTCTGAAAGCAACTTCTCTGCACATGCAGATGGTATATCTAATTCAATATCGGCAATCGAATTAAAATTAGCCTTCCTAAAGCCATAAATAAATGGCTTGCTGTTTAAGTAGGAGACTACAGATATTTTCAACTTCTCTTTTTCTATCGACATAAAAGTGATTATATCTCTGCTTCAATTAAATCTTCAACGTTTTTCGGTTCAAGGCCTGTGTCCAATGATTTTTTAGTGTATTTTCTTACTTTGTTCTTAATTCTGGCCGATAATAAATACATAACCGGAACAAGTATCAAGGTAAGGAAGGTTGCAAAGCTAAGTCCGAAGATCATAGTCCATGATAATGGCCCCCAAAATGCAGTGTTATCTCCGCCAAAGTAGATGTGTGGATTGAAATCATTAAAGAGAGTAACAAAGTCAAGATTTAATCCTACAGCTAGTGGAATCAAACCAAGCATCGTAGCAGAAGCAGTGAGGATTACCGGTGTCATTCTCGTTTTTCCGGCTTCTACGATAGCATCAAATGTAGGTACACCTCTAGAGATTAATAAATCTGTAAATTCAACCAAAAGGATACCATTTCGAACTACAATTCCTACAAGCGCAATAATACCAACACCACTCATTACTATTGAGAATTCCATTTTAAAAATTGAAAACCCAATCAATACACCAATGATACTGAATATAATCTCCGACAGAATTATTAATGGCTTGCTAACCGAATTAAATTGGACAACAAGAATTAAAACAATCAATAGGAGAGAAGCCATCATTGCCCATCCTAAGAAGGCTCCGGTTTCGGCCTGCTCTTCTTTGGCACCGGTCATTTTAATTAATACTCCTTCAGGCATGTTAAAGTTGTTCAACACTTTTTGAACATCCTGAATAACTAGATTTTCATTATGCCCAGACAATACATTTGAAGAGATCGTAACAACACGCTTCTGGTTTTTTCTCTTAATGACTCCATAAGTATCTGAATATTTTACATCAGCGAAAGAAGCTAAAGGAACATTACGAACCATGCCATTCATACTCATGTCTCGATACAGTATTTTTAGATTACGTAACATGTCAATATTGTAGCGTTGAGAATCTTTGTATTTTATAACAATATTGTAATCGTCATTTGCATCTCTGTATTTTGAAATATCTGTCCCCAAAACACCAAGGAAAATTTCATTCCCTATTGCATAAGTAGAAATGCCTTCTCGGTTAGCACGCTCACGATTAATGTCAAATACAATCTGAGGCTTGGAATCTTGTAAATCACTTCTCAACTCCTCTACACCGTCGATTTTCAAGGAGTCAAGCGTACGCTTTAATTCTTTACTAGTTTTTACCAGATCTTCATAATTGTCCCCTGCTATTTCAATGTTGATTGGTTTCCCTACCGGAGGTCCCCCTTGTTCTTGTGCAACACTTATAACTGCACCCGGAATGCCTTTTATGGATTCACGAACAGTATCAAGGTAAGCTAAGGATGAGACCCCATTTCGTTTACCATATTCAACAAAAGCAACGGAAATTTTACTCTTGTTCGGATAACTTCCTTGATCTTCATCTTGTGGATCAGTTACTCCAATTGTTACATTGGCAATAACAGACTTTACAATTGGGTTTGGCCATTTGATTGCTTTGTAAACTTTTTCTTCAACAATTTTTGTGATAGAATCAGTAACAGTTTGATCGGTACCTACCGGTAAGCTAGTATATATATTAATGAAATTCGGGTCGGCATGCGGGAAAAAACTAATTCCTCCATTTCTTGCCATTAGCATCATCACTGAAATAGACAAAAGTACAACCACGCCGGCGAGCATTTTCCACGGGCGATGAAGAGACCAAACTAATAATCTGCGGTATTTATTTTGAAATTCAGGCCATGAATTTTCCTGAAAGTTTTTAATTTTTTTACTTAACCAGAAATGATTCAGAAGCCATGATAAAGATAGTAATACAGCAAAATTCCCTAACCCAAAATTGATCATATAGCCAATTAAAATTGCGACTCCTAAAAGAATATAAGTTGGTTTTAAATTGGCCTTTTTATGTGTTCCTTCAACATGAGGTTTCATAAATCGAACTGCAAAAACCGGATTTATCAAGTATGCCACTAGTAAAGAAGCTGTAAGCGTCACAATCAATGTTACCGGTAAAAAGAACATGAACTTACCAATAACACCTTGCCAAAACAGAAGTGGTACAAATGGAGCAAGTGTTGTTAACGTTCCTGAAAGTACTGGCATAAACACTTCCCCTGCAGCCATTTTTGCAGCTTCAACAATTCCACGTTTACCATTCGCGAAAATTCTATGCGTGTTTTCAATAACTACAATTGCATCGTCCACCACAATTCCTAATGCTAGAAGGAAGGAAAAGAGTACGATCATATTTAGTGAAAACCCAATTGCAGGCATTACCAGAAAGGCAAGACACATTGAAAGTGGAACAGATAATGCAACGAAAAATGCATTCATTGGTCCCATAAAAAACATTAGTACAAGAAGTACAAGTACAAAACCGATAATAATCGTATTGATCAAATCATGCAATGTCATTCTTGTATGTTGACTCTGATCTCCTGTCAAAGTAACTTTAAGATCTTTTGGCCAGGTCTTTTCCTTGAATTCATCAATTAGGGAGACAATCTTATCTGAAGCTTCAATCAAATTTGCGCCTTTGCGCTTAATTATATTCAGGGTGATTACATTTTTTTTATCTAGTCTTGCAAAACTCTCTTGCTCTTTGTAACTGTCAACTACATCAGCAATGCTTCTTAAATATATTGGACTTCCGTTAATACTTTTAATAATAATATTTTCTATTTGTTCCGCATTTTTAAATTCACCTGTTACACTTATCGATCGGCGAATGCCGTCCATATTCACCGAACCTCCGGGAATTGTTAAGTTTTCACTTTGAATTGCGCGTGAAATATCCCCCATTGAAATTTGAGCAGCTTGCATCTTCAACATGTCAACGTTGATCTGAATTTCCCTTTCTAATGCTCCGATGATATCTACCTTTTTTATTTCCTTCAAACTTTCTAACTTCTCCTTTGTGTCGTCAGCATATTTTTTTAGTTTATTTAAATCATAGTCGCCGCTTATGTTCACCTGCATTACAGGTAAATCCGCAAAGTTTATATCCATGATTTCAGGATCATTTTTTAGATCCTTCGGAAGGTCTTTTTTCGCTCGGTCTACAGCGTCTTTTACTTTTTGTTTTGCTATATCTATGTTTACAGTCGAATTAAATTCAACTACAACACTGCAATAATCCTGAAGCGAATTACTCTTTATTTTTTTAACCCCTGCAATGCTTTTGCATTCCTTTTCAATAGGACGAACAATTAAGTTCTCCATGTCTTTTGGTGAAGTCCCCGGATAAATTACACTCACATAAATATTCGGAAGTGTAATGTCAGGGAAGCTTTCTTTAGGCAAGCCTTGGTAAGCAAAGACACCTGCAATTAATAATATAATTGTAATAACAAAAGTTGCTGTTCTGTTATCGATGACCCAACTTGAGGGTTTGAATTCTTTAAATTTTTCCGGCATGATTGTGCAATGATTGACTTTTAAACTAAAAATATTGACGATGAATAAAGATTAGTTAAATTGTTACTGTTTAATCTCATCACCTTCAATAAGGTTCGCATAACCTGTTGTGACTACGTGATCTCCTGCTCCTAAACCTGATATAATTTCTGCTAATCCATTATATACTGTCCCGACTACAATATTTTTTCTCTTTGCAATTTGTTTTCCGGTTTCATCCACTTTCACAAAAACATATTCTCCTTCACCGGATTTTTGAACTGCTGCAAGTGGAACTATAAATGCTCCTGTATTTTTGTAATCTACAATCTTTAGTATTGCTATCATATTTGGACGAAAGCTGCCCGAATTATCGTGTAATTTTACTTCTACATTAAAAGTTCTGTTCAAAGGATCAATTCTGTTGCCGGAATAATCAACTTTTGCATTTACTTCTTTATTCTCATCAGGAAAAAAAACAATTGCTTCATCACCTTTTTTTACCCGATTGATATAACTTTCGGCTATTTCAGCCTTTACTTTTAAAGTATTCAAATTTATAACACGAATAGATGGATAGCCCGGGGCAACTGTTTGGCCGGTTTTAATATTTACTACATCAACAATTCCTGTTATTGGTGATTTGATTCTTGTCATTTCTAATTGTTGATTCAATGTTGCCATTCTTCTTTCAGTTGCTTCTTTTCCTGTCTTTGCTTGAAGAAATTGAATTTCGCTTCCAATTTTTTGGTCCCACAAATTTTTCTGTCGGTTATAAATTGTTACCGCTAGCTCCAATTGAGTTTGTACTTCAGAGATACTTTGGCGAAGTATGTTGTCATCAATGGTGGCTAATACCTGACCTTTAGAAACCTTATCGCCTGCCTCAACAGCAATTGAGATAATACTGCCTGCACTCTGAGCACTTAGCATAACATCTTCATCACCATCAACTTTTGCTTGATCTTCAATAAAATGTTTGAAAGTAGCAGGTTGGATTTCTGTGGTGGCAACTAACTTTGATTTGTTTGTGGCAGTGTCACTCTTCGCAAGATCTGCTTCAATAGCTTGTATTTTTTCCTTTATTGAAGCCTGTTCTTTTTTTAAATCTTCAAGCTGAGTCTTTTTATCTCCGCCTTTTGAGCAAGAAAAAAATAGCGCAGTAATTAAAGATAAAGTTATTATGTTTTTCATGTAATAAGAAGGTTATGTGTATGATTTATTTAATTAGTAATTGAAATTTCCTAATGCTTTTTCAAGATCTATTTTTGCAATAATGGCATCAAGAAGCGCGTTGTAATAATTCGACTGCGCTTCTTTTATGGAAGTTTCTGCATTTAAAATTTCCAGATTTGATCCAACTCCTTGGTCATACTTTATTTTGT
>CAYHCU010000189.1:0-6094 GCA_964355035.1 uncultured Flavobacteriales bacterium
ACCAACCACCCACAGATTATGAGTCTGTTGCTCTAACCGAATGAGCTAAGGGCCCGGTAAATTTTGGGTGACAAAGGTATCTTTTAAGGGCAATAATTACAAATAGTGCTCCTTTTTTAACTCCTGGCAAATCTGCTGGTTATCAAACAATTATTGATTATCGCAAGCCTGAATTTGTGAATTTCCAAAATAAGGTTAGAAATAAACATTCATATATATATGTATACTTCTTTCTCAATTTGAAAACTTGAACTCAAAACTGGTAAATAACCCCAATTGCCGGAATAAAATTTTTATCCTCATTCTTCAAAAGAAGTGGAATTGCATTTGAACCATCTGCCTTTAGCGCTTTACCATCTGTTGTTTCAAAACCGGTATTATCGGCATTTCTCTTAAAGGTGTAATAGTCCTTTGAAACTGATTTGGCCATCAAAGCATTTTGAAAATCTAAATAGATATTCAAAGACGTTTTTTTAAAGTTGAATTTTTTATCGACGCGAAGATCCAATTGATTAAATGCCGGTAAACGTTCACTATTCAATTTTGAATAATCCTGAACTCCTTGTCCTGTTATCGTATAACTACTCTGTGAAGCCGCCATGTCGAATGGTGAATATGGTGTACCGCCGGATAATCGATATTTTGCACCAAGCTCCCAACCTTTTTTGAATTTTTTCCCTACTATTAATGACAGCAAGTTTCTGTTATCCCATGTCGATGAAATATACTGACCACTTAAACCGGAGAATTGAGAATAAAAGTACGTATACGATGCAGTGATAAAAAAATCTTTAATTAGCTTTTGTTGAATGAATAATTCTGCTCCGTAGCTTCGACCTTTACCATTGCTTACCACAGCTTCACTTCCAATTGCACCGAAATCATTTCCCAGATTGGCAAGTGAAATTCCTGATGCTATTGATACGGGATAATTGCTATACTCTTTATAAAAACCTTCAACTGTAATTCTCAACGAAGTTGTTGGAAGAAACTCAAAACCTCCTGCTAAATGATCGCAAACAATATTCTTCGCTTTCGAATTCGCTAACTCTCCATTGGAAAACTTATAACCTAAAATTGTGTACACAGGAATTTTAGTATATCTGCCAATCGTTGCATTGATGTTAACTTTTGAAGAAAGTGCAAAACTAGCCGTAAATCGAGGAGAAAAAACTTCTTTAAACCCATTGGTACTTGAAGTAAAAGTATTGAGATCGAATCTTAATCCTAGCGTCAACGAAAGTTTTTCATTAATGATTTTTTTATTGAACGATGTAAAGCCTCCGTATTTGAAAAAACCTATAGCAGTTTTAAATGACACGAAATTTGCTGGTTGAAGAATAGCGCCCAATGAATCCGTAATTTCATTCGTAACTTTCGCGAATAGATTGTTGTTGTATTTTACATATTGAGCAGACAGACCATAACTAATCTTCCAACCGCTCACAAACCTATTTACATCGATCCGAAATTTATTCTCGATCTCGTTTGAATTCGAGCGAAATGTTCTTTTGCTTTCATCACCATAAGCCGCATCTGAAAACTGATCGAGTTGGTTGTTAAACATATTGCGGCTCAATGTAACATTGTAATATCCGTTTTCGACAAGATGTTTGAGCGTGAAGCCTACAGTATAATTCCACTGGTTAATAATTGGATAGGAGCGAATGATATATTCTTTTGTCGCATCAGAATTTTTAGGAATGGCATAAGAGAACTCATCAATAGCTCCAAGACCAATTGCTGTAAGACTGGTTTTGTCGCTAAACTTATGTGTTACTTTATATTGAAAGTCCCAGTAATTCGGACGAATCGGTAAATCAATCAATTTGAAAAAGTACTGTAAATATGAACGACGGGCGGAGGCTAGAAAAGTTGTTTTTTTATTGATCGGTCCCTCCAACAGAACTGCTAATTCTGTACTGCTTAATCTGACATTCCCTTCTACTTCTTCCGGATTTCCATCACGCTGACGAATTTGCAATACCGACGAAAGTGCATTGTCGTACTTGGCGCCAAATGAACTTGTCGAAAGTGAAACATCTTCAATAAACGACACATTTAATATTCCTTGTGGCCCGCCACTACTTCCTTGCGTAGAGAAATGATTGATCTGAGGTACTTCCACTCCATCGAGATAATATACATTTTCGCTGGGTGCTCCACCGCGAATTATCAAATCATTTCTTGCTGCATTGCCACCTGTTCCACCAACGCCCGGCAAAACCTGGATTACTTTTGAAATATCATAATTACCACCGGGGTTGTTTCTAATCTCTTCCACCGACAAACTCTGTATCGAAAGCGGTGATTCCAATCTCTTACCAAAAGTGTTTGCTGTTATCTGAATCTCTTTCAACTTAGATGAAACAGGCTCGAGATTTATATTCAACTCATTTGAATTTCCTGATGACACTACGATATTGTAAAATGTCTGAGCTTCATATCCCAAAAATTTTACTTTCAAATTGTACGAAGCCGGCGGGATATTTATAATTTTAAAGTGCCCTTCCAAATCTGAAACGGAACCAAGTTGGGTGCCTTCCAATTGTAAGCTAACTCCGATTAAGGCCTCCTGCGTGTTTTTATCTTTTACTGTCCCAAAAACAACTCCTGATTTTTGAGCAATTGATAAATTTGCCACAACTATAATGGCAAAAAGGGTAATTTGTACTTTCATAAACATGGGATTTGAAAACCTGAACAAAATTAAGAGTAAAAAGCTTTATGTTTTAATTCAAAACATGACTTATTGCTCTTTTTCATGCGAAATTAATAGTAAAGAACAATCTTTGATCCCGAAATGAAAAATTTATTGTTAGTTCTGTCCTTATTAAGCATGATTGCTTGTTCGTCGGGGGAAAATAATTGCCAAAATTTTGACTTGAATCATCCTTCAGAGATAATAAAACTGCCTTCTAAGCTAAAGGAAATTTCAGGGATAACATTTTTAAGCAAAAACAAAATTGCTTGTGTTCAGGATGAAAAAGGAACAGTTTTTATTTATGATATCCATAAAGATAAATTGAAAGAATCAATTGACTTTGGAGTAGACAAAGATTATGAAGCAATTGCCAATGTGAATGATACAATCTATGTACTCAGAAGTAATGGCGAGCTTTATGAAATCGATTCTTTGGAAAACTCAGGACAGCAGGCTGAATCTTATCACACTTTTTTATCAAAAGCGAATAATTGCGAAGGCCTTTGCTACGATTCAAGAAATCGTCGATTGCTTGTTGCTTGTAAAGGACATCCGGAAAAAGGAAGTGCGAAGAAATATCAGAAAGCAGTTTATGCTTTTGACCTGAACTCAAAAAAGTTGCTCGAAGAACCAATTCTCGTTTTTAATCCGGATGTTATCGTGGATGCAGCTAAAAAATCTGTTTTTGGACAGTTGGTTCACGAAGATTTATTCGAGCCTTCAGAAATTGCTATTGAACCTTCCTCAGGAAACTTTTTCATTCTTTCTTCTGTTGGGAAGAGATTAGCGGTTTTTTCTCCTGAAGGAAAATTACTTTCCGCCTCCAATCTAGATCCCGAAATTTTTAAGCAACCTGAGGGATTAGCATTTTCTTTTGATGGCAATCTTGTTATTTCAGATGAAGGAAAAAATGGCAAAGCGAACTTGGTGATTATTAAAAAAATCACCGCGAAATAGAATACCGGTGAATTCGAACTCAACATTGAACCGCTAAAATGATATTTTTATCGTTTCTTTGCACCGTACTCATATATATATGGAGAAAAAAAATCTTGTTTTAGATCTTGGCGGTGTTATTATCGACGTCAATTATCATCGTACTATAGATGCTTTTAAAGCGATCGGAATTCCTCAAGCTGAAAAATTGTACAGTCAACAATCTCAAATAGAACTTTTTGACCAACTTGAAAAAGGAAATATCACGGAAAAGGAATTTTATGATGAAATACGTGTATTAGGCAATTGCAATCATAATGATACTATTCTTCGCGACTGTTGGAATGCTATTTTAATTGGCTTACCGGATGAAAACATTAAAACACTTTTTGAGCTGAAGAAGAAATACCGCTTATTCCTATTGAGCAATACCAATTCAATTCACGAAACGGCTTACCGCGAGATGATCAAGAAACACTACGGAAACTTTATTTTCGATGACATCTTTGAAAAAATGTATCTGTCACACCATATTCATCTCCGGAAACCGATGAAAGAAATATTTGACTATGTGATTGAAGACAGTCATCTGAACAGGAGTGAAACACTCTTTATCGACGATTCCATTCAGCATGTTGAAGGTGCGAGAAAAGCGGGGATCGATTCTCTTCTTTTTCCGAAAGGGGAATTATTGGGAGAAGTGATGGGTCAGTATTAATAGTTGGGAGTGATTTAATGCGAGAGCGTTTCAAAAAAAATTTCCCGCAGAAAGGCGCAGATTTTCGCAGAAAGAGTGTTTGTTTTCTTATTTAGAAATATTTTTTTATTGGAAATTCTGCGCTTTTCTGCGCCTTTCTGCGAGACAAAAAACGAGTGGTTTCTCCCGCTGATTAGTTCGGAATAAGCTAGATTATAGTTCAGTATTAAAAATATTATGTCGTGAATCAGGATTTAATAATCTCCTGACAAAGCTCTACAAGAACACCGTTTGTTGATTTTGGATGAATAAAGCAAATTAATTTGTTGTCGGCACCCTTTTTAGGCTGATCAGATAGAAGTTCGAAGCCAAGATCTTTCAATCGCTGCATTTCAGCAATAATGTTGTCAGTTTCAAAAGCAATGTGATGCATCCCTTGTCCTTTTTTCTCTATAAACTTTGCGATGGGGCCGGATTCATCGGTCGATTGTAATAGTTCGATCTTCGTTTCACCTGTTTTGAAAAATGAGGTCGACACACTTTCACTCTGTACTTCTTCCATCTTATAATTGGCAATGCCCAGAAGAGATTCAAACAGCTTATTTGCGCTTGTCATTTCTTTTACTGCAATTCCGATATGTTCAACTTTGAGTATCATACTTACATATATTATGTGTGTTCATTTCTTGCATGTGGAATTTGGACTTTAAAGGTTGTCCCTTTCCCTTCTTCACTTTCAAAAGAAATAGTTCCTTTCATTTTTTCCAAAGCGTTTTTGACAATAAATAATCCTAAACCTGAGCCTGTAGAATCAGGATGTCCGCGGTAGAACATTTCAAACACTCTGTCACGAATTGCTTCAGGAATACCCTGGCCGTTATCTATAACTTCTAAGAGAATACCGGTTTCATCTTTTTCAACCTTGATCTTTATGTATGGCCGGTCTTGGTTACAATAATTGATAGCATTATGAATGAGGTTCTGAAAAACAGATAAAGCCAATACTTTATCCGCTCTCAATTCCAGTAAATGATCTATTTTGACTTCGAAATTGATGCTGCCAAAATCCGGAAGATGGCGTAATGAATGCAAAATATCCTGTACCATTGAAATCACATTAATCACTGAAAGTTTGCTCGTTCCTTTTCTTGTCCGAGCTAATTCGATTAAGTCAAGCAAGGTGCGATCCAAACGTTTGACGCTAGTCTCGATCATATTAAAATATTTCTCATTCAGCGGATCTGAATTCTCGAGACGGGCAAGATTTACAATTCCCATTACGCTTGATAATGGCCCTTTTAAATCGTGTGATGCTTTATAAAAGAAGGTGTCTAACTCCTGATTTGTCTCAACCAACTCCTTCTCTGTTTTCTTTCTGTCTGTAATATCTGTTTGAACTCCCCAGGTTCTAACAAGGCAGCCATTTTCAACAACACCGATATTGTTATTCAACATAAATCGTATGGATCCATCTTTATCTAACTCCTTTGATTCAGCATTACTGATTCGATAATTATTGACGACGAAACTGCGCATTAGCTCGTGCGTTCTTTCCCGATCAAAATTGTTCTCTATATAATAGAAGTCACGAATACGACGACCGGTTAAATCAGAAGAGATGCTGTAACCATACATTTTCGACATAAAATCGTTACATTCCGAAATAATTCCGGTGTCGAGCAGCAATTCAATTTGTTCATTCACCGGCAAATTAATTGGAATCGGTTGACGATATTCTGCTCGCCAAATTCCGACAG
>CAYHCU010000190.1:0-6070 GCA_964355035.1 uncultured Flavobacteriales bacterium
ATACTTCTCTTTTTGATAAATATCAGGTATTGTATGAAAATGTATTTAATGTCTTTCAAGGAGAGTCACCTGATGAAGCTTCATCGACAGTTCGATTTATGGAATTCAATACTGCTCTTGACTATATTAAAAAGAATCCCATGCTTGGAAATGGATTTATTTCGAGTCAATGGAAAGGTGGTTGGCAAGATCTTCTCGGCTATTTTTATCCGGTCGATATTGGGATTTTAGGAAATGTATTTGTCTTTGGAATATTAGGTACACTATTGATCTATCTTCCATTTTATTTTTCGTTGACAATGTCACGTGAAATTAAGTCAAATCATGTGTTTTTTAAAACATGCGAATATATGCTCCTGTTTTTCTTTTTATGCATGTTTTTTTCAGCTGTGAATATACGCGATTCAAGTAGTATTATGTTTCTTGTTTGTTTGTTATATTATTTCAGGTACTTTTATCAAGAGCCAATTATTTATAATGAACGCATTAATTCTGTAATCGTATGAGAGATCCGCAATTTATAGTGGCCGGTACTGCTAGGGCAGGCACCACCTCACTGAATTCTTATCTTATCCAACATCCCGAAATCTTTTTGCCTTCAGTTAAAGAACCTTGTTTTTTTACCTTTGCCGGTGAAAGTATTGATTATAAAAACGGGAAGTTCGCATTTGCTATAACTTCAATAGATGACTATTCGAAATTATTCAAAAGAGCTTTGACTACACAAATTACCGGCGATATTTCAACACCATATCTCTACAAGTATCAAAAGACAATTCGGAACCTTAAAAAACTTCATAATGATTATAGCGCAATTAAAGTAATTATTGTTTTACGTAATCCTGTTGACAGAGCGTATTCTCAATATTTATGGAAAGTACGCGATGGAAGAGAGCCTCTATCATTTGAAGAAGCTATTGAAATGGAAGCTCAACGAATGAAAGAGAATTATAGTTTTGATTATTTCTATGTTGATCGCGGTATGTATTTTGAACAAGTAAATGCCTATATTGAAAACTTTAATTCAGTTAAAATAATTTTGTTCGAAGACCTGAAGAATCATACTGCAGAAACATTGGTTGCTATTTGTGATTTTCTATGTGTTGACAAAGATTTTATATTCGTGAAGAGAACAGAGCAAAATGCATCGTTTTTGCCAAAATCAACTTTGCTGAATAAATTGCTGACAATTGAAAGTAAAACAAAGTTTAGAATCATGAAACTTATTCCTGAACAAGTAAAAACTACTATCAAGGAGCAATTCATGAGATTGAACTCTTCAACGGATAAAAATCCGGAAATGAAAATGGAGACAAGGCGTAAATTGATTGATATATATAGAGGAGATCTTGTAAAATTACAAAAACTTATTGGCCGCGATTTGTCTGCATGGATGTAAACGAAATGGGAACTTTTTCGGATAGTAATAATGGTGCTTTTAGAACCGCAATCGTTGACCCGGTTGGGAAAAAGGCAGGATTGGATTGCTATAATGATAGCTTGGCAAAAGTGTTAAATTCTGAGAATAGTATTGTAAAGGTATATAGCAATTATAGCTCAAAATATTCAACGAGTATTTTTGATTTTAGCTTTGGGAGATCAATTTTATTTATTCCAAAATTAATTCTCTCTTATAGAAAAACAATAAAAATTTTGAAAGAGGAACGGTTTGATTCCGTTATTATTCATTTGTTTAAAGCTACAAAAATTGATCTTTGGTTTCTAAAGAAATTGAAGACTGAAAAAATTAAATGTGTTTGTATTTTACATGATATTGAGAATTTGGTGAGTGAAAGAGCGTCGAATGGTATACTTCAAAATTGTCTAGGTTTAGTGGATAATATAATTGTTCATAATCTGTTTTCAAAAAAGGAATTGTTGAGACTTATTCCTGATTTAAAAGAGAGGGTGGAAATTGTTGGTCATGGAGATTTTTTGGATTTGCCTTCCGGTGTTTCAAAATGGGAGGCTATTCAGAAATTAGGATTGACGAGTATTAAAAGGAAAGTGCTTTTTTTTGGTATGATTAAACCTTCAAAGGGGTTAGATGTATTGTTAAAAGCGATGCAAGGTGTCGATGCCGAGTTAATTATAGCAGGCAGAATGAGGAAGCATTCATTTTCGGAGTATAGTAAATTAATTCAGCCTCTTAAAGTTAAGAATAAAATTATTCTCGACATTAATTATATTACGAATGAAAAAAGAGATCTCTATTTTAAAGTAGCGGATATTATTGTTTTGCCTTATAGAAAAATATATCAGAGTGGCGTACTGATTATGGCTTTGAGTTATAAAATACCTGCTGTGACAAGTGACCTTCCGCCAATTTTAGAATTTGTAGAAGATGCGGATTGTGTTCATTTATTCAGGGACGGCGATCATGAAGATTTGGCCGTGCAGATAAATGATTTGCTTTTGAATGAGCAAAAAAGAAAGAAGTTGGTGGAGAACGGCGAAAGAAAGTTGAAAAAATCTAATAATTGGGGTTCGATCGGAAATAGTTTTAAGCGTATCTTGGCAAAATGAAGATTGCTATCATTGGGACAAAAGGAATACCTGCAAGATATGGAGGATTTGAAACTTTTGCTTTCCAATTAGCAAAGCACCTTTCTTTAGCAGGCCACGATATTACTGTGGTCAACGAAAAAGGGAATGAGGTTGAGAAATTTGAATTTCCTGTTACAGTCATTCATGCGGCTTTTGAAAAAAGTAAAAACCCTTTGCAATTTTATCGGCAGTCATTAAGATTAGTTGCCAAGACACATGAACTGGTGTTAGTTTGTGGTGTTGGAGGCTCAGTTTTTTATCCTTTGAATAAGGGAAATGCAATTATAGTTACTAATGTTGATGGACTTGAACATTTAAGAGGAAAATATTCATTTTTTAAAAAGTTATTTGTTTTTATTTTGCAAAGACTAGCAACACATTTTAGTGATTATTTGGTGGCAGATTCGAATGCCGTAAAAAATTATTGGTTGATACGTTTTGCAAATACGCATAACAAACTAAGTTCTATTTCTTATGGTGCTGATGCTCCTATAAGTTTCGATGATTCAATTCTAAATAGGATTGGTGTAGAACCAAATGATTATTACTTGGTCGTAGCTCGATTAGTGCCTGAAAATAATATAAGAAGAATAGTAAGTGCATTTGAATATTATAGAGGAAATCGCAGATTGGTCATTGTAGGGAATACAAAGGATAATGTTTATTCAAGAGATGTTTCAATTTGTGAAGATGGACGTGTACAATTTATAGGAACTATTTATAATAAGGAGCAGCTGGATAGTTTGAGAAAGAATTGTTTTGCTTATATTCATGGACATAGCGTGGGAGGTACTAATCCTTCTCTTCTTGAAGCAATGATTTGTCGGTGTGCTTGTATTTGTGATGACAATGTTTTCAACAGAGAGGTTACTGCTGATAAACAATTGTATTTTAAAACGAAAGCGGACTTGTTTTTAAGAATTTTAGAATTGGAAAATAATGAAAAGACAAGAAACAAATTATCTATTAGTGCATATGAGAGAGTTGATTCGGAATATTCCTGGCCTGTGATTGTTAAAAAATATGAGAAGATATTTGGAAACTTATTGTTGATGAGAAGTAAATGATTTTTGAGAAACATCCATTAGCCGAATTAAAGGATCTTGCAGTCCTTGGTCAATCAACTTATAGTATAGGAGAGATTGTTTTTGAAGACTATTTATATTGGGAGTATTTGCAAAATCCAATTGGTAAAGCTATTGTTTATGTTGCTAAAAAAGATACTATTGTCGTTGCTCAATATGTTATTCTTCCAAAGAATATTTTAGTAGATGATAAAGTTGTATCCGTGAATATATCTGTAAATACTATCACGCATCCGGATTATAGAGGACACGGTTTATTCCCGAAATTGGCAGAGTTAGCTTATGATGATTGTTTGGAAAGTAATCAAAATTACACAATCGGATTTCCTAATTCAAATTCAACAAAAGGTTTTCTTGATAAGTTGAAATTTGCTGATGTTGGAAAATTGCCTCTGCTTCTGAATGTAAAAAATCCGTTATTTGCTTTGTTTGTATTTTTAATGGGCCGGAGAGTAAAAGGCGAAACAGAAATCGATTTAAATTTTATAACTGAAGATAGCTCGTTAAGTAATCTGGATTTTGAAAAGGACAAAACTCAATATTCGTCGTTCTGGCTTAATTTTAAGAAACGAAATGTAATTACAACAGATCGTTCAATGGAATATCTGAAGTGGCGGTACGTCGATGTTCCGTTTCGAAAATATCGAGTATTGAAGTTTGTAAGTGACAATGAAATAAAAGCAATCATCGTTTTGCGTGCGAAGACAATCTTTGGCATTCTCTGTGGAATTATTGTCGACTTTCTTTGTAGTACAAAGAATGAACATTTGTTGGACCCGATTTTTGGGATCTTTAAAAGGAATAAATTGGCACTTATAATTGCAACCTGTTCTAGAAACTCGCTTGAATATCAGTGTCTTAGGAGGGCGGGATTTTTTAAAGTACCTGATTGGCTTATGTTTAAAAAACTGACTTTTATTATTCGGGACCATTTAAAAAATAGCTCGAATAATTTAATTGATTTTAAGAAGTGGTTTATTACCTTTGGCGACTACGATATATTTTAATGAATATCCTAACTTTTGATTTAGAAGATTGGTTTCATATCCTCGATTTTGAGGATACTGCCTTCCCTGTTCAGTGGAGTAAATATGAAAGCAGGATTGAAAAAAATACTGAAAGAATTCTTGATTTATTAGATAAGCATAAATTGACAGCTACATTTTTTTGCTTAGGGTGGATTGCTAAAAGATACCCTGAGCTCATTCGAAAAATTTCTGTCAAACATGAAATTGCTTGCCATTCAATGGATCACCAATTGTTGTATTTACAGAGTAAGGATGCTTTTAAACGTGATCTTAATAAGTGTGTTTCGCTTTTAGAAAATACAACAGGGAAAAAAGTTGTTGCTTATCGAGCGCCGGGATTTTCGTTTTCAAGAAATCATGATTATGTATTAGAAGAATTGAATAGGTTGGAAATCAAAATAGATTGCTCTGTTTTTCCTGTTGAACGGAATCATGGCGGAATAGGTGATTTTCCAATTCAAAAACCTTGTATGCTTTATAGTAATAAATTTGAAATTGTGGAATTTCCATTAAATACAGCTTTGGTTTTCTCTAAACCAATTGTGTTTTCCGGAGGTGGTTATTTTCGCTTTTTGCCTTATCCAATGATCAAAAATTGGATGAAACAAACTGATTATGTCATGACTTATTTTCATCCGAGAGATTTTGATCCGGGACAACCTCGTTTACATAATTTACCATTGAAAAGAAGAATTATGAGCTATACCGGTTTAGATACCTCTTTTGTAAAACTTGATAAACTATTCTGTGATTTTAAATTTGTGAGTTTATTGAAAGCCTACAATTCCTTAGATTTGGCTCTGTTGCCAAAAGTTAAGCTGTGAGAATACATAGTTTTTAGTTCATTACTCCCTTGATAACTCAATTTATTTTTCGGGAATCAAATACAGAAATTCAGTATTTTAGTCACATGAAAAGAAATCTTATCGTTCTTTTATTAATACTCGTTGTCTGTGATATCTCGGCACAAGAGTCTTTGTTTCCGCTTAACCGCGACGTGAATATCCGGATTGAATCGTTTATTAATGCAGACACCACCGGTTTCCATTCTTCCATCAAACCTTATTTAATTTCTGAACTTAAAAATACAATGCCTTATGATTCTATCTTTTCTCCAATTGTAAAAGATGGGAAATTCAGCAAGTCGTGCTTTGGCAGAAAATTATTTAAAGAACATTTGCTTTATGTCAATGAAGATGATATTACTCTTTCTGTTGATCCGGTTTTTAATTTGCAATTAGGTAGAGAAAGAGAATCAATGCATACATATTTTGTTAATACACGTGGTGTATTGGTTCAGGCAAACGTAAAAGATAAGTTTTATTTCTATACCGGATTTCATGAAAACCAGGCACGGTATGTACCTTATGTCGATAGTATGGTCAGAGCGTATGAAGTTGTTCCCGGACA
>CAYHCU010000191.1:0-6051 GCA_964355035.1 uncultured Flavobacteriales bacterium
CTGATGCAATTGACTGTTCTTTACATTCAAATGTTCATCTGATGTTCAATGAGCTATTTGTTCATTTTGCTGAAACAGCAACAGTATCAGTAAGCACAGATGGTTCAACATGGACACAGGTGTTTGATGCAACTGCAGGTTTAGCACAAAATGATGGTACACCAAATCCGACATTAGTTGATCTAGACATCACATCGATAGCAGCCAATCAGGTAACGGTTTATGTCAAATTTAACTTTACCGGTGATTACGATTATTTCTGGATGGTGGATGACATTACTCTATATGAACAAGTAGGAACAGACGCTATGCTTTCAAGCATTCTTGCACCAACAAATAGCTGTTCATTGTTAACAGGAACTGACTCAATTCAAGTTTCTATTTACAACAATGGCGGAACGGATATCAATCAATTTGACGTAAGTTTCATTGCAGACAATGGAGCACCGCAAATTGAAACAATATTCATCTTGATACCACCGGGTTCAACGTTAATTTATCCTTTAGTAACAACAGCAGATTTTTCAGCACCGGGAGCACATACTATCCAGGCTTATATTTCAGTATTGGGAGACACTTCACAATCTAATGATACAGTGAATGCTGTTTTCTTCACAGGTCCACATCCGGTTCCCACAAGTCCCGGATATTCTAATGGATTTGAATTATCAGATGATGTTTCAGGTTTCGGTTTAGAAGATTTGAATAACGATTCAATTACATGGGTACTTTCAACAGCACTTCCTCACACCGGAGATTTCTGTGCAAGTATTTATGCTCCTACAGCTGAAGACTATCTTTACACTACTTGTTTTGAATTAGCAGATACAATGCAATATGATCTTACGTATTATTACCGTGCAACCAGTACTTCTACTCCTACCTTCTTTGAGATTGTATTGGCAACAGATCAAAACAGTGCTGCAATTTCACAAGTAATTACTCCAATCGCTTTAATTTCCAACTTAGCTTACTTACCGGGTATCGCCCAAATTACAGTTCCAACATCAGGAACTTATTATATCGGCTTCCATGCAGTAAGCGGAGATTCAATAGCAGGTTTAAGACTTGATGATATTAATCTTTCCCGCGCACCGGGCATAGGAATCAACACTATTCTTGCCGGAAAAACAGTAGTTTATCCGAATCCTTCAACCGGAATGATTTATTTAAACAGCACAATAACTTCAGGTTCATTTACTGTAGAAGTCATCAACACAATTGGACAAACAGTTTATGCAAAGAAATACGGTCAGCTTTCATCAGAAATGGTTGATTTAAGCAACCAGCCTGCCGGTCAATATGTTGTTAAAGTAATAAATGACAAAGGTGTTAATACTCAAGTGGTGACGCTTACGAGATAACATTTGTTTCAATTAAATTATTGAAAAAGCTGCTCTGATAAGGGCAGCTTTTTTTGTGGGTTTGCGGAGCGAAAATTATATGTTGAGAAGATTTAATTTTCGAGCATGTTCATTGGGAAGTTCCATAACGTAAGGCGACAAGATGTTTACTTCATTAGTTACGAATGTAAAATTGTCCTTTCCCTTTTTCTCAACGATTTTTTTGAGACTCTCTGCGGAATAAAAATTATTTGTCCCGCAGAGAGGCGCAGAAAACCGCAGAATGTTTGTTGCTAATTTTGGCTTTTGAATTTTGAATTTTTCTCCCGCAGATTGCGCAGATTTTCGCAGAAGCGTGTCACCATTTTTTGACTTTTGACTTTTTTCTCCGCAGAGAGGCGCAGAAAAACGCTGAAACGCTGAATAAATATAAGTCCAAGTTTAAAGCGTGAGCCGCTCACTCCAAAAAATCATCATTCATCATTCATCATTCATCATTTATCAGTTCAAAGGATCCTTCATAGCAGATTCAGCATATACTTTTTTACTGATTGGGAATTTCTTTTCGTTTGATTCCATCCTACATTTGTGTATTGGGAATTCAGCTTATGCAGCCTATTATTATATTGATAATGTGTGTTTGTCTTCAACGGAAAATAATTGTTATTCAAATCAAACGACAAATTGCGAAGAAAGTTTTGTGGTTTACCCAAATCCAAATTCCGGTATTGTCAATATATTAACTAATTGTCTAAAGGAGAAAGGAGGTGATATAATCGTTTATGATGCAATCGGTCAGATTGTTTATTCAACTATATTAGATGCAGAAAACAAACTGATCGATCTGAGTTTCCTTGCAAAAGGAATATATTTTTTGAGAGTTCACAATTCAATTTTAAAAATCATTTTAATTTAGATCAAAACGACCCCAACCCATTCACAGAACAAACACGTATCACTTTCAATGTTCCTGCTGATGTTTTGGACGCAAAAATTATTTTCTTCGACAACTCAGGACGAGTTTTGCAAACTGTAAAAATAAGTGAAAGAGGCATCGGTCAAATTAATGTCTTCGGCGAAAACCTCAGCAGTGGAGTTTATAGTTATTCATTAATCGCTGACGGAAAAGGAATTGATACTAAGAAGATGGTGTGTAGTAAATAAATTTAAGAAATCATTCTAGTGTTAAAAAAGGAAATCGGTTAATTTCGGTTTCCTTTTTATATTGTACAACTGTGAATAAATGTATAGTAAGTTCCTAAGGAATCTCGTAGCTTTACTTTTCCATCCCCTCAAAAGCGCGCTTCTATGTCTTGCTGAGAAATGACTTTGACCCAATTCATTTCCTGAGAAGAGAATGAAAATCTCCTTCTTTTTTGACTCTAAAGATGAAACCTGTTCCAAAAAAAAGGACCGCTCTTTTGGAGCGATCCCATTAAAAATTATTTCAGTTAAATTATTTAGCAGAAATAACGATAGATTTATTTACAGTTGTTGTAGCAGATTTAAGTTGAACAGAATAAACACCTGCAGGTTGATTAGAAAGATCAATTTGCTCATTGCTTAAGTCGTTGAATTGGTTAGTCAACACAACAGCACCTAAAGAATTATACACTTTTAAAGCAAAATTCTTTTCGTTTATATTTCTATTGGAGATAGAAATTTTTCCATTAGAAGGATTAGGATAAACACTAATAGCAGAAGCTACCTGATTTTCAATTACAGCATTGTCAAAATCAATATGAATATCATCCAAACGCAAAGAGCTTGTACCGGTACCTTGTCCACTATAGAAATGGAACCCTAAATAATATGTTCCCGGAGCAGCGCTAAGAGCAGCCGTTGCAAATTGGTAAGTAGTATCACCTGGAATTGGGTTTTGAATCACCAAATTCGTCATTGTAGTATAAGTATTTGAAGTACCCATGTAAACTTCAAGGCTGCAAGGGTTAAGCAATTCAAAGTTTTTGTAGTAGTATGAAAGAGTGTAAATACCACCGCTAACAATATCAAGGCATTGAGTGAACAACCAATTGTCATCATCAACTCCACTACCCGGTTTGCGCAGGCACTGAGTACCTGAGTTAACATATGCTGAACTTATGTCAAATGTAGTTCCATCTGCATCTAGATCTTCAATAGTGTAAGCAGTAAAATCATCTGTCGGCTCAAATCCCATATCATATGGTCCAACCGTCAAATCAATGTGACTGTACGATTCTGTGACAGCAAATGCTGAATCATTTGCATTATTACCATCACCAATTTGACCTGTATAGGCATCAATCTGATAAACTAATGCAGCTGAAAGATCTGCTGTTTGAGCAAATGTATAGGTTGCAGTATCACCTGAGTTAAGTACACCTGTATAAGTTTCAGTCACAGGAGTTCCTAGGTTTACCATATAAGAAACATCGAAATTACTAATTGGATCAACACCGAAATTTTGAACAAGCACTGAAATCGGTTCAGTAGAACTAAGCGAGCAGCCATTAAAAGTTGCAGAAACAGCTGCAACTCCTGCATCCACCTGAGAAGGCTCAAAAAGCGTCACATCATCAATAAACCAATAATAATCCCAGTCACCGATATATTCAAAACGAATATAAACGGTTGCTTGATTTCCTGCAGTTGCAGAAATATCAACATCGACAAGATTTGGATTTAAAGTGCTTTCGTCTTGAAGAAGACCTGTTTCAGCATGATGAACTTCCGTCCAGGTTACACTGTCGTTACTTACAGAAATTACTGCAGTACTTGCAGCGAATTGGCGGAAGAATTCATTACAAGAAAAGCGAACCGCTGCATGACCGGTACAATTAATGGCAGCAGAAGTTAAAATTCCATCTTCACCACCGATACTTGCTCCGGATGAATCGCTATCAAATTTAACATATCCGTTGGCAGCAGTTGTTCCTGTTGCGCTCAAAGAATCAGGTTGATTAGCAGAACCAAGCGATGTGAAGACCCATACCATTCCTGCACCTGAACCATCAGTATTAGACCAATCGGCAGGAATAGCTCCTCCGGAAAAGTCTTCTGCGTAAAAAGCGGCAGTAGTCTGATTAGACTGAGGAGCCAAACGCATGGAATTTGAGGCGTGATTTAAGCTTTTTACAGAAGTTTTACTAAGACTTCCGACGTTTTCTGATGACTTCCAGCCTTTTGCAAAAATTAGTGCGGGGCTGAATGCCAAAAGCATCAATAATGTAGTTTTTTTCATTTTAGTGAATTTTGGTTAGAATAAATGGTTTTGTATTTACTTGAGAAAACAAATGTATTGATTTAAATTTTTCAGAATAACGTTTTGATCGAGAACTTTTCAGAATTATGGGTAAAAATCATCTAATATGGGTTAGATTGTAAGTGTTACGATTGAAGATATTAATAAAAAACTTACATTTACCACTCTAAAAAATCTAACCAAATTACAATGAAAAAATTATACGCAATGATTGCGTTAGCAATTGTGAGCAGCCTATCGGTTTCTGCACAGTTAGCACGTAAAACTGCTGTTACTAAACAGCATACTAAACAAATGCCGGCTGCAACAAATGTAGTTCGTCACATAACCCAGACAAATACGACAAATTCAGTAATTTGGTCTGACGACTTCTCAACTCCAGCGAATTGGACAATTGCCAGCGAGGCAGGAACAATTGGTGATTGGGTGATAGGAACAACAGGCCCAAGTGGTGCAGCAGCAATTCCTGTAATTACGTCTGCTACAGCAGCGAATGGATTCGCTATATTCGATTCTGATTTAATTTGTTCAGGAAATCAAATTGGAAACATTTCAACAACCAATTCGATTGACTTAACAGGTCATTCGGCTGTGAAATTGGAATTCTCCCAGTACTATGCACGTTATTACGATTCAACTTATGTTTTCGTAAGTCTAGACAATACAAACTGGACAAAATTTGAAGTGAATGGTGCACTTACGATTAATCAATTCAGCGGAAACAACCAAGCAGTAAATCCGGATATCGCTTCTGTAGACATTTCTTCAGTTGCAGCCAATCAAGCAACCGTATGGATTCGTTTCCAATTTTACAGCCCTTCAACTATCAATATATTGGCAGGATGTGCTTATGCTTGGATGATTGATGATGTAAGTATTTCTGATATTCCTTCTCTAGATGCAGCTGTTTTACCAACTGCTTTTGGTGGTGAGTATACCATTCTTTCATTGCTGAATACAGCGGCCTTCAACCTTTCCGGTCGAGTGGTCAATGCAGGTGCAACAACAATTACAGCGGGAACATTAACATTCAATGTTTATAATACTAGCGGTTTAGTATATTCTGATCTAGCTTCTATTTCAACAACTCTTAATTCAGGAGATACAACAGGAGTTTTAACAAGTGTAGGTTCTTATGCACCGGTTGATACAGGTTTTTATATCATCGAGCAAATTGCCGGTGTAAGTGGTGATGGTGATGCAGGAAATGATACAACGCGGGCTTACGTTTATGTCAGCGACTCTACAAATGCTCGTGATTATTCCGCTCTATTTGGAACTCGTTATCTTGGAGGATTTGGCTTTAATACACAACCCGGATCGATAGGTCAAACATATCATATTTACCAAGCGTCTCAATTAACTTCAGGAACATTTTACCTTGATGCTCCAACAGTTGGAGAGACAATAACGCTTTCTGTATATTCTGTGGCAGCCGGACTTCCGGACACTATTATCGGTGCA
>CAYHCU010000192.1:0-6043 GCA_964355035.1 uncultured Flavobacteriales bacterium
TATGCAAAATCTCTACAGGAGTTTTTCAAAGGTCATGAAATGACTGCAAGTGAATGGGAGCTTTCAGGTCCTGAGAATGGGGGTTCTCGCATGTACTCTGTTTTGGATCAGTACCAGAAAGAAGGCTATCATTCACTGCTTAAAATTTCTAATCAATTTGGTGGTGCATTTCTTTGTGATGGTGTCGGACTTGGTAAAACCTATGTCGGCCTCATGCTTATTGAAAGATTGGTCGTGTATGAAAGAAAGCGGGTTGTACTTATTGTTCCTAAATCTGCCCGTGAAGATGTCTGGGAAAGAGATTTAAGAAGATACCTTCGGTACTTAAGTGGCGACTTTAGCAACCTTGTGGTTATTAACCATACTGATCTTATGCGATCAGGTAAGGATTTTCAGTACAGGCTAGACAAGGTAAAGGAAATGGCTGACGCTATTATTATTGATGAAGCCCATCATTTCAGGAATACAGGTCTCAGAGGTGATGAGGGTGAAATTGTGTCAAGATATTGGAAGTTATTTGATTTAGTATCAGGCAAGAAACTTTTCATGTTGACAGCCACACCAGTCAATAATCATTTGCGTGACCTTCAACATATGATTGAACTTTTTTCAAGTAGGAAACCTGATTACTTCAAAGCTGCGCCACTGGGAATTCATTCCCTACCGGGGCATTTTCGAAAACTAGAAAAAGCACTTGAAAACCTTACAAATCCAAATAGTAAGGATGATGAAATTCATTTCACCGATCAGTCAGAAGCAGAAAAAGTCCTATGGAACGATGATCTATTCAAAGCATTGGTAATTCAGCGCTCAAGAGCTTATGTAAAACAGAGCCAAGAGCAGCTTGGTGTTCAGAAAACACTCTTCCCCATTAGGGAGAATCCTCGTGTCGCTACATACCAATTGAAAAAAACATATGGTACTTTATTAGATTTGGTTGAAACTGCATTCAAAAAAGACAAACCCCTCTTTTCTCTTGCCATTTATTTTCCTATGGCATTTTATATTGGTCCTGATATTGAACTTCAAAAAAAGGCTTTTACTGTGGCCCGCCAAAAAGAAGTGGTTACCTTGATCAGAACTATGTTTCTTAAACGTTTTGAAAGTTCCGCAAAAGCATTCGAATTATCTTGTGAGACATTATTTGTCAAGCTTCTTGCATGGTTAACAAAAAACAGCACTTCAGAAACAGAGAAAAAACGGATTGACAGATGGCGGAATCAACACGAACATATTATAAATTACGTCAAAGCAAATCATAAAGCATTATTTCAGGATGAGAGTGATGTCGAAGAGGATTTGATAAGCGAGGAAATATTAGAAGATATTGAAGAATTAACCCGCTCTGAGTACAAAGTGGATGAGATTATTGCAGAAACATTTCTTGACCTTGATCAGATTTGCGAATTCTTAAAAGAGATTCAGAAACTCACTCCTGCCGATGATGATAAACTCAAGACCTTGATTGAATTACTTAAAACAGATCCTGTCTTGAAAGTCCACAAAGTGATTATTTTTTCCGAGTTCATGGCTACCGCACGATATCTTAAAAAGCAGTTGATTGAAGCAGGATTTACACATGTTGACGAAGTAGATAGTGCATCTAAAAGAAGCCGCAGTGATATCATCCGGAGTTTTGCCCCGTTTTACAACCGTCCATATCAAATGGGTCTATTTGACGGCATTGATAAGGAAATCCGCATTCTTATTTCTACTGACGTTCTATCGGAAGGATTAAACCTTCAGGACGCAACACGGCTTATAAATTATGATTTACACTGGAACCCTGTACGGCTTATGCAGCGCATCGGACGAGTTGACCGTCGGTTAAACCCAGTAATTGAAGAAGAACTATTGATTGCACGGCCAGAGTGTAAAGAGATACGGGGTACTGTTGTTTATTGGAATTTCATCCCCCCCGATGAACTTGACGAACTTCTAAAACTCTATGCAAAAGTTTCAAAAAAGACTTTACGCATTTCTAAGGTATTCGGAATCGAAGGGAAGAAACTTTTAACTCCTCTCGATGATTATGACGCATTAAAGGACTTCTTACATTCTTATGAAGGTAGTACGACTATGTCAGAAGCCATGCACCTTGAATATCAAAAGTTACTTAATGAAATGCCAGATCTCGAAACTCGTCTTTCATCCTTGCCTCTTCGTGTTTTTAGTGGCAAGGAACATGTTTCACCCGATAGTAAAGCGGTGTTTTTTTGCTTTGCAATGCCTGCTCCGGCCTACGATAAGGTTGAAACAAAAGAACAGGATGCTACTATTTGGACAGAAGAAGCAGGTTTTTCAAAGTGGTATCTATATAATATTGCTGATGAGAAATTAATTGATGAACCTGGTGATATTATTTCATTAATCAGATGCACCCCCGAAACTCCAATTCAAAACAATATTCCTAAAGTGACCCTTACTGAGATACGTCAAAAAATTGAAAAGCATATTAAAAACACGTACCTTAAACAGGTTCAGGCTCCAATGGGTGTAAAAGCTATACTAAAAGCTTGGATGGAATTATCATAAATAAGTTATTATGTCAAAATATTCACGTGAACAATTACAGCAGATAAAATCTTTTCCTCAATTAGTTAAGTATCTGCAGGAAGAACTTGAATGGCCTATAACAAAAGAAAGCTTTGACGACCTTACTTTTGATTACGAACCTGAGGAGCTTGGCATTGACTCAAAAACCGCTGCTAAAATTGACCAGATTAAACAACTTCGCCCCTTGGTGACCAATCAACCTTGGGGTATTTTTTTTATTAAATTTGAACCTAAACGCTTGCCCGTTGTTGCATTAAGGCGCATTCTCAGCCAGCTTGTAATTAAGAAAAGAACCTCGGCGAAAAAGTCAGAACAAGCAAGTTGGAATCTCAACGACCTTTTATTTATCTCAAACTATGGTGATAGTGAAGACCGTCAGATAACTTTTGCTCAGTTTGCGATTGATGAATATACAGGTGGCTCTCCGGTATTACGTGTATTAGGGTGGGACGATGCTGATACTGCTTTACATATAGACCATGTACATAACACATTAAAAGAGAAACTACACTGGCCCGATGACACATCAGATATTGAAGGCTGGCGTAATATCTGGTCTACTGCCTTTATACTTCGACATAGAGAAGTAATAACCACATCAAAAGAACTTGCTGAAGCGCTGGCAAAGTTGGCAATACGTATCCGTAAGACGGCTAACTTGGTAATGGATATTGAAACAGAAAAAGGGGAATTAAGAAAATTATATAAGGCATTTGAAGCAGCACTAATCCCTAATCTAATTGAAGATGATTTTGCTGACATGTACGCACAAACCATTACTTATGGTTTACTTGCAGCAAGAGTTTCTCGTCCTATGGGAATTGTTTCTGATAATCTTTCAGATATGATTCCTATAACGAATCCGTTTTTAAAGGATATGCTAGATACCTTTCTCAATGTCGGGGGCAGAAGAAACAAGATTGATTTTGATGAATTAGGAATACAAGATGTTGTGGAATTATTAAATAATCCCTTTACTCAAATTGATGCAATATTAAGAGATTTTGGAAACAAAACTCGTCAGGAAGATCCTGTCATTCATTTTTATGAAGATTTTTTAAATGCATATGATAAAAAGAAAAAAGTTGATCGTGGTGTGTTTTATACTCCACAACCTGTTGTTTCTTTTATCGTACGCGAGGTACATGAATTATTGCAATCGGAATTCGGTCTTGAAGATGGCTTGGCTGATATTACTACTTGGGGTGAAATGAATAAACGCAACAATCGACTTATCATTCCTCAAGGTATAAAGCCCACGGATCCATTTATTGTGGTTCTTGATATAGCGACTGGCACCGCGACTTTTTTAGTCGAAGTGATAGATATTATTTATAAAACCATGTATGCAAAATGGGAAAAACAAGGTAAAAATGAAAAGCAAATTGCAATTGCTTGGAATGAATATGTTCCGAAACATCTTCTTCCCCGTTTATATGGTTTTGAACTACTAATGGCGCCATATGCTATAGCTCACATGAAAATCGGATTAAAACTTGCTGAAACAGGTTATCGTTTTGTGTCTATTGAACGGGTTCATATTTATTTGACAAATACTCTTGAGCCAGATTCAAAAGTTACTCAAATACGATTGTTTTCAGAAGCGTTAGCTAAAGAAGCAAATGCTGTAAACCAGGTAAAAATGAATTGTCATTTTTCAGTTGTTATTGGAAATCCACCGTATAATCGTGTTTCAACAAATTCAAATGATTTTATTTGCAACTTAATATATGATTATAAAATAAATCTTAATGAAAGAAATTTAGTACCACTGGATGATGATTATATAAAGTTTATTCGTTTGGGCCAACATTTTATTAATAAAAATGGTGAAGGTATATTAGCATATATTTCAAATAATAGCTTTATTGACGGAATTACGCATCGCCAAATGCGTAAAAATTTAATAGATAATTTTGATAATATTTATATTTTAGATTTACATGGAAGTGTGAAGAAAAAAGAAACCACACCTGATGGCTCCCTTGACCAGAATGTATTTGATATTATGGCAGGTGTTAGCATCAATCTATTTATAAAATCAAATTCAAAAAAGACCAAAGAAGATTGCAAGATATTTTGTTTTGATTCTTATGGTAAAAGAACAGAAAAATATAACTTTTTAAATAATAATTCATCTGCATCTATACATTGGAATGAATTAATATTAGAGAACGATTTTATGCCTTGGAGAAAAATGGATTCATCTATTCTAAATTACAACAAATACATAAGTTTAGTTGATATTTATTTACTCTCAACTCCTTGTATAAGAACACATAATGATAATGAATTAGTGAGTTTTGATGCATTTAGAAGTAGGTTCAATCAACATTATCTTTTCAAAGCGTTTGATGTTAGATTTGTAAATTTTGATCTTGGAAAAATTGGTCGATCCAGGATAAAAGTCATGAAAGAGTTAATTAATCAGAATAACGTAGCATTGATATTTCAAAGAGGTTTTCCTTCTGTCAATCCAGCAACACCCTTTATCACAAATATAATAGCTGATCAAGGTGCCGTGAGACCAGGTACTACTTCAACTTCGACTTTAGCTCCTCTTTACCTATATTCTGAAAGTGAAGGGCAAAGAACATTGAATTTCAATCACACGGAAAAAAATCTCAGAAATCCTAACCTAAATATGAAATTTGTAAACCAAATGGCAAAAATTATTGGTTTGCAATTTACGCTTGAAAAGGAAAATGTTGAAAATAGTTTTGCTCCAATTGATATACTCGATTATATCTATGCTGTTCTAAACTCCCCATCCTATCTTTTTAAATACAAGGAATATTTAAAAATAGATTTTCCGCGAATACCTTATCCTAAGAATATCGAAATCTTTTGGAATTTAGTAAAACTTGGCGGAGAATTAAGGCAGTTACATTTATTTGAAAGCTCCAAGATAAACCACTTTATTACTAAATTTCCAAACAGCGGATTTAATATAGTAGAGAAATGCGTTTATCAGAACAACAAGGTTATTATTAATGAATCCCAATGCTTTGAAGGAGTACCAGAGATAGCTTGGAACTTTTATATAGGTGGTTATCAACCGGCGCAAAAATGGTTAAAAGATCGTAAGGGTCGAGAATTGACTTCCTTAGATATTATTTATTACCAGAAGATCATTGTTGCCCTCGTGGAAACTGACAAACTGATGAAAGAGATTGATAAAATTGAAATTGATTAAAAAACATAAAGGCAAACATTATCTTTTATAACACTGTGTTTTCGCAAAGTTAGTTGTGAATGTAGCGATTAACAGGAATAAAAAAGTAAAAAGAGTCCTGGGAAACCGGGACTTTTTTTGGTCCCAAGTGAAAAATGTTTTGTCCTTTAATTATTTTCTTCTCTGGCATAGGTTTGCCTCATGATTATCGAAGAAACCATCGATCTGTATGAGGCCATCAGGCAAATGCGAAAATTTTCCCAGGAAGGAAAGTCTTTTTCCTTTACCCATTCAACATTGAACCGTGAAACG
>CAYHCU010000193.1:0-6038 GCA_964355035.1 uncultured Flavobacteriales bacterium
TCGCAGGATAATATGTATCTTAGCGAAGTGAAAAGACCGATAATAATCCTCTACCTTTTAGCATTCTATATTCTGTTCCAGTTCTGCTGGTGGGCCTATTTAATTGTTTCATTAAACGATGAAGTTTATCATAATCGAATTGAAAACGTAACACTTCACTTTCTAACTCCTGAGCAACGCGAAAGCGAAACCATCTTATTGACCAAAAAAATTGAGCATAGGAGACTGATGGTGATTGGCGAAGGAATGGTATTTCTTTCTATACTATTTTGGGGAACTTCCATGATGTTAAAAATTTATCGGAAGGAAATGGCTTTGGCAAAACAACAAAAAAACTTCCTGCTTTCTATCACACATGAATTCAAATCACCATTGGCTTCGATAAAATTATATCTTCAAACATTATTGCGTCACGATTTAGAAAAAAGTAAAGAAATTTCATTTATTAATAGTGCAATTGCCGACACCGACAGATTGAACAACTTAGTTGAAAATGCCTTGATGGCTAATTTGATCGATCACAAAGGATATTCATTTTCTAAAGAAGACGTTAATATCTCCGCCTTACTAAGACTTTTGATTCAAAAATTTCAACAAATACCAGGGCATTCAAAAATTGATTCTCAAATTGAAGAAGGTTTATATGTTCATGTCGACAAAAATGCAATTTCAGTTCTGGTCACTAATTTAATTGAAAATGGCTGGAAATATTCACCGAAAGATAGTCCACTTAAAATAATCGTTGAGAAAACTGAAAACAGTGTTTTACTTTCCGTTGCAGATTTCGGTATAGGCATACCAGATGAAGAGAAGCTAAATATTTTTACAAAATTCTACCGTATTGGCAATGAGGAAACACGAAAAACAAAAGGAACAGGTCTTGGCCTTTTCATTGTCAAGCACATTGTTGAAGAACACTCCGGTAAAATTAATGTGATTGACAACTCCCCAGTTGGATCCATTTTCAGAGTTGAACTCCCACTTTTAGTATAAAAAACAATCCTGCAATTGATTTCATTTTGATCAATTTTCCAAGAACATATTTTATTACCTTTGGTTCATGGATTCATCAAAAGTTGTATTAATAATAATGGATGGCTGGGGCCACGGAAAAAAGGATAGCTCCAATGCAATTTTAATTGCCAAAACACCATTCGTTGATTCATTGTATCTTAACTATCCGAATTCAGAATTAAAAACCTGTGGTGAAGACGTTGGACTTCCTGACGGACAAATGGGGAATTCAGAAGTAGGCCATTTAAATATTGGTGCAGGACGAGTTGTATATCAGGATTTGGTAAAAATCAATTTAGCGATACGCAACAAAAGCTTTCATTCTAATCCAGCAATACTAGATGCAATAAATTATTGCAAAAAAAATAAAAAAAATCTTCATTTAATTGGTTTGGTTTCAGATGGCGGCGTACACTCGCACATCAATCACCTTAAAGCTCTATGCGATATTAGTAAAGAAAACAACTTGTCTGATGTTTTCATTCATGCCTTCACTGATGGCAGGGACACAGATCCCAAGAGCGGAATACATTTTATGAATGAGTTGAGCGAGCATTTAAAACATTCCTCAGGAAAAATTGCTTCGGTGATTGGCAGATATTATGCTATGGACCGAGACAAAAGGTGGGAAAGAATAAAATCAGCTTATGATCTACTGATACACGGAATTGGTCACAAAACAAAAAAATACGCTGATGCTATTCAGGAATCTTATGATTCTAATGTAAGCGATGAATTTATTCAGCCGATTGTAATTACCGATGATAATTCAAAGCCTCTGGCTACCATTCAAGATGGCGATGCTGTCATTTGTTTTAATTTCAGAACAGATCGTTGCCGAGAAATTACTACTGTTTTAACTCAGCAGGATTTTCAAGAATTAAATATGCACAAGCTGAATTTGAAATATGTTACAATGTCGAATTATGATACTACTTTTAAAAATATAGACATTATTTTTGATAAAGATAATTTAGTGAATACACTTGGAGATGTTCTTGCACAAAACGGGAAAACTCAAATTCGCGCTGCAGAAACAGAAAAATATCCGCATGTCACTTTCTTTTTTAGCGGTGGCAGAGAAGCTCCATTTACAAGGGAGACTAGAATGATGACTCCGTCACCGAAGGTTGCAACATACGATCTACAACCACAAATGAGTGCGCCGGAATTGACTAACGCTATTTGCGAGAAATTAAGTGAAGGAAAAACAGATTTCATTTGTCTGAACTTTGCAAACACGGATATGGTTGGTCATACAGGCAATTTTAAGGCCGTTGTTATCGCTGCAGAAACTGTAGATGCGTGTGTTAAAAAAGTTGTAGAAACAGGATTAAAAAACGGTTACTCTTTTCTTATCACAGCGGATCATGGTAATGCAGATTTTATGATCAATGAAGACGGCACACCAAATACAGCTCATACTACAAACCCTGTTCCACTATTTTTAGTCGGATCAGAATATAATTCTATCAGCAACGGCCGGCTTGCTGACCTCGCTCCCACTATCCTTCACTTGATGAATTTGCCTATACCTAAGGAAATGACGGGTAAAGTGCTTGTAGGAAAGAATGAAAAATAAAGAGCATAGCTTGATTTTGATACCGATTTTAGCTAGTAAATGAGTTTGAATACCTTCTATGTTGGTTCATAAAATAACCGCCATTTATGGGGTTACAGATGTCAATTAAAATATAGTTATTTGACTATTTAGTGAAGCTGCCTTATGTGGTAGACATGCGGAAGGGGAAAACGAGGGGCTTTCCGCATGGCGTCAGCCCTATTTCTTCATGATCACTTTTATGCATGTAGCATAAATCTTACAGGAACTTTTCATTTGAAAATCGCTCCCCGGGGTTAAATATGTCTAAACTTCAAAAAGAATGCAAAGCGACATGTAAATTTTATTTATCTTCATATCCTCTTAAATTAACACAAAAACATTTATGGAAACAATTCAAAATTATATCAAAACCAACGAAAAAAGATTTATCGATGAACTGATTGATCTTTTAAAAATTCCTTCAGTAAGCGCAGATAGCAAATATCAAAAAGATGTTGTTCGTGCTGCAGAATTTATTAAAACAGAACTGCTGAAAGTAGGTGTTGATAAAGTTGAAGTTTGTCAAACAGCAGGACATCCAATTGTGTATGGTGAAAAGATCATTGACGTTAAACTTCCAACAATCCTTGTTTATGGCCACTATGATGTACAACCTGCCGATCCATTAAATTTATGGGACTCCCCTCCTTTTGAACCAACAATTAAAGACGGGAAAATTTATGCACGTGGTTCTTGCGACGACAAAGGACAAGTTTATATGCACATCAAAGCATTTGAATTGATGATGAAAACAAATACTCTTCCTTGCAATGTTCGATTTATGATTGAAGGGGAAGAAGAAGTTGGTTCTTCGAATTTAGGAACTTGGATAAAAGAAAATAAAAATCGTTTGAAGGGGGATGTGATTTTAATTTCCGACACATCAATTGTAGCCAATGACATTCCATCGATTGAAAGTGGGTTGCGGGGACTAAGTTATTTAGAAGTAGAAGTAACAGGACCTAATCGTGATCTTCATTCCGGAGTTTATGGAGGAGCAGTGCCAAATCCAATTCAGGTTTTGTGCAAAATGATTACTTCTTTAAAAGACGAAAATAATCATATTACAATTCCCGGATTTTATGATGACGTGCTTGAATTAACAAAAGACGAAAGAGTTGAGCTAAATAAAACGCCATTTAATTTAGCAGAATATAAGCAAGACCTGAGCATTGAAGATGTAATGGGAGAAACCGGCTATACAACACTTGAAAGAACGGGCATTCGTCCTACGGTTGAATTAAACGGAATCTGGGGTGGCTATATTGGTGAAGGTTCAAAAACAGTATTGCCATCTAAAGCATTTGCAAAAATAAGTATGCGTCTTGTTCCAAATCAAGGAAATGAAAAAATCACAAAACTATTCAGCGATTATTTTAAAAAGATAGCACCAAAAGGAGTAAAAGTAGAAGTTCGTCCGCATCATGGTGGAGAACCTGTTGTAACTCCAACTGATAGCATTGCATTTATGGCAGCAAGTAAAGCAATGGAAACAACTTTCGGCAAGAAACCAATCCCAACAAGAGGAGGAGGAAGTATTCCTATCGTAGCCCTTTTTGAAAAAGAGTTAGGATTAAAGTCTGTCCTAATGGGCTTTGGATTAGACAGTGATCTCATTCACTCACCAAACGAACATTATGGTATTTTTAATTACTTAAAAGGTATTGAAACTATTCCGCTATTCTTTAAATATTTTACGGAGATGAAAATAAAGGAATAAAAGGAGCCGGGGATTCCTGAAGAAAATGGGCATTAAGATTTTAATGGTGCTTTTTTGGGCCAGGACACAAGATATACACCGCATATAATCAAAGCAAATCCAACATAGTGGATAAGTGCAGGTTTTTCTCCATCGAATAATCCCCAGAGAAGAGCAACAACCGGAATCAAGTAAGTTACAGAAGAAGCGACCAAAGGATCAGAAATACGGATCAACTTGTTAAACAAAATTGTCGAGATAGCTGTTCCGAAAAGGCCTAAGACAATAATGCATGACAGACTGAAGATTGCATCCGGAGAAGCCAATGTACGTGCAACAAAATCTGTTGAGAATAAATAAATGCCTAGTGGAATACCGGAAAACAAGAGTGAGAAACCCGTATTACGTATAGCGTCTAAACCGAGAAGGTGCGATCGAATTGTATTTACACTAACTGCATATAAAATTGTCGCAATGACTACAAAGAAAGCATAATTTGAATTTCCGTTTTCTCCCGCATTTCCCCCGGAAACAAAAAGTATTGCGCCAACTAAGCCAATAAAAAGCCCGAGCGTTTTACTTTTGTCACTTTTCATATTAAAGAAGAGCATACCGAGTATTAATGTAAAAATCGGCACCATTGAATTTATCATTCCAGCTAGAGCGCTGCTAATTTGTGTTTCAGCGAGTGGGAATAAAATAGAAGGAATTCCGCTTCCACATAATCCTGCAATTAATAAAAATTTCCATCGTGACTTTTCGACTTTTGAAAAGTGGCCAACTAAAAATGGCAGCAAACAAATCATTGATACAAACATTCGAATTGCACCAACTTGGTATGGCGTATAAACGATTAAGCCTTTTTTCATAAGGATAAACGAACTTCCCCAAATGATAGCAAGCAAAATAATTAAAAATAGTACAAGACTCTTATGCTGAACTTTCACTTCTTTTTATCTTTTCGGTGTTTTCTTCCCGGCACATCGCCTTTCTTACTATGCTGAACGCCTTTCTTATCTTGGAAGGCTCCTTGAAACGTTGGGTCTTCTCTTTTACGTTGATCATCAATTTGTCTACGCATGTGCTGCTCCTCTTCAAAAGGCGTTGGAGTAATTTCCACCTCTTTTGGAATTTGTTCAACAGGAATTTTATTACCGATAAGTTTTTGAATTTTCTTCAAATGATACTCATCATCCGGCGCACAAAAGGTAACTGATTCTCCGGTTCGATGAGCGCGACCGGTTCGGCCGATGCGATGGATATAATCTTCGTAAACCAAAGGAACTTCAAAATTAAATACGTGAGATACATCTTCAATATCTATTCCTCGGGCTGCTACATCTGTAGCAACCAAAAAACGTAGTTTGTCTTCTTTAAATAATTTTATTGCATTGATTCGAGTGTTTTGATCTTTATTACCATGAACTACTCTTACCTGATCTTCCCCGTATTTTCTTTCCAGATATTTAAAAATATTAGTTGCCGTTGTTTTTGTTTTGCAGAAGATGATCATCTTTCTATATACTACATCCTTTATAAAATGATCAAGCAAATTTATTTTTGTTCTTAAATTAGGAGTAAAATATACAACCTGGCTTACTGATTTCACTGTTTTTACTTCGGGTGCAATTCTGATTTCCATAGGAGCAAGCAGGAAATCTTCTGATACTTTTTTTACATTCTCATTCCAGGTTGCGCTAAACAAAAGGTTTTGTCTTTTTC
>CAYHCU010000194.1:0-1726 GCA_964355035.1 uncultured Flavobacteriales bacterium
CGGCTAAAAAACCTTTTAAGATGTCCATTATAAGAACAGCAAAACCAGGTTTTCTACCTAGTACACGAAAAGTATTAGTTGCCCCTGCATTTCCGCTTCCATATTCGCGCACGTCTATTCCATAGAAAGTTTTTCCAACCCAAACGGCAGAAGGAATACTTCCAATCAAATAGCCAATTAAAAGGCCAAAAATGTTAGGTATAGTTAGCAATCAGATTAACTTTATTTTATGCGGGCTGAAAAGTCGTCATTTTCAGCCCGCAATCTTAACTAATATGCAGATAATTATCAACTACTCTTATTTTTCTTCCTCTTGCTGAACAGGTTGCATTTTACGAAGGAAGTTTTTTACGGCTCTATCGGTCGATAACATGTACTCAATATCGGGCATATCCTTCATTTTCTTAATTCGCTTGTCAGGTTTCACTTTATTAATTGCCTCGTTAAAAGCTGTGTTTGATGATATAGCCTGAAGTAATCCTCGTGAATAATTAAAGAAATACCACTGCTGACTTTCAGGCTCAAGATAAATATTCAGAACATCGCCGGTACGTTTGTGAACAATTTCAATGATACCATTCACCCGTCGATTAACATTGGTCTTATCCATATTTCCAATTCCAATTGTGCCAACCGAACGATAACTACGACTTTCATTATTCCAAACCATTTTTAATTCCGTCAAAAAGAATGTATGACGAAGCTCTTCAGGAATTTTTTTTAAAGAGCCGTATAAATTTAATTCTGCAATGAGTTTATCTGCTTTCTCTTTGCCGGCGATTTCGGTTAATCCTCTTTCATATGTTTGCCGACCCACATCCTGAGTTGCCTGTAAAGACGCATTCGTCGATAATTGATCCGACATGATTTTCATTGCATCATCACTAAAGAAAAATTCCAAGATTGCAAGAATATCAAATGATGTACTGTCATTGTTCAGATTATTTACAACAGTTCCAACAGTCTGTAGCTGTAATTGCCCGAAGTCAGATCCGAAATTTAATTTGCCTTCACCATACACCATACACTTTTTATCGTCGAGACTTAAGAAATTTCCGGCTGAACCCGGCTTGTCAAGTTTTTCGCTTGTCGTAATTCTGAATTGAGAAGTTGCTTTATCATAAAAGAGCACACCATCGGCAGAAATAATTTCAAGGTCAGAAGGTTTTCTTTTCGGCATCATAAAAGCTGCATAAATTCCGGTTGAATCACTCGTCTGCGCGACAGCAGAAGCTAATTTAGCTCCATTGTCAGTAACAGGAGAAGAAACCGGAATAGATACGTTTGCCGGATTTACAGGGCCACTAAATCGAATCCAATTTTTCTCAACTTTCTCACAATGAAAATTTGGTTTTGCATAACCTGAAAAAGTCAGATACTCCTGAGCTGCTGCCAAATGAATACTTCCTTTAAATAAAAATTCCGGACTTAAAGGAAAGCCGAGACTGTCTTTTAATTCACCATCAGCGAAAGTTTGGAAGGTAGTATCGACGGCAATATTTTCGAAGTGGAAATTATGTTTGATTTTATTTTCATCAACATAATCATAATCACCATTGCCTTCATACTTTTTCTTTCCAAGTACATTCACCGTAGCATTGTAGATAGTATGATACTTTGTTGTTGAGTTAGCAATGATTCTGGCATCCGTTAATGTCCGCATTTTTGCATAACGCTCTACCACTACTTTACCGCTGTCAGGAATGATTGATGCATCCGCACTTTG
>CAYHCU010000194.1:1826-6035 GCA_964355035.1 uncultured Flavobacteriales bacterium
AAACTAACAAATGAACCGCCACCATTCGATTTAAATTCACCTACACGTTTAATAAAATCAATGTGTGAATTGACATTCTTTGTTGAAAAGGCAAGCGCAGCGGTATTGTCGGAGGCTAGACGAAAGTCAGATGTGTCTGCATCCGTGATATTACTTTTAAATCTAAAATGACTTGACTCCAATTCACTTGAAGTAAATGTCATAATGCCATTTCCTGTCATCCCTGTAGGACGCAATAGGAGATTGCCATTTAAGCTAACTTGTGTCTCATAAAGAGAAAGATTCTTCTGACGTTTATTTACAAACATAACATCATTCGCCGGTTCCCAATGAACATAGACATCGGATCCATTCACTTCAGGGAATTCAACATTTGCTAAAGAGGATTTTTTATTAATGAATTTATCCACCATTGAATTCATAGAATCAGGCAAGAAAACAAAATCAGACGAGGTAGAAGTTGATGTCAAATAATCAATTGTACCATCGCCATGTAATCCAAGATTACTCAAATCAATTTTATTAGTGAATTTACCTTTGCCACCATAAGCGATCCAACCTTCAGGTCCGGTATTTCTTGCAAGTCCAAGCGAAAGGTCAGGTTGAAGGCGGAGTGTATCTCTGAAATCAGGGAAGATTCCTGCAGACACAAATTCTCCATTAAATCTCAAACCGGATTTTGAAAAGTTGTCCAATGAATCAATCGTAAAGGGATCCAGGTGAAAAAAGAATCGATCACGATCATAAACACCATTTTGAATAAATGGTCTGTCATAATTAACGTAAGAATCTTTCTTCGAATTAAACACGGGATATTTAGGATAGTCATGCAAACCTGATTTGTTCCCCTGAAAATCGATCAACAAATCGCCGGTAATATTTTCCAATACACTTCTCACAGGAACAAGTTTACGACGGCCATAATCATCAACCTCTGTAGGATCATTTGATTCAACTTTCAAACGAAGCGAATCGACGTTGTCCAAATTGATCTTGAAGTTTTGATAATCGAATGAAAACTGTTTACCATAGAAATCAAACCGTCCGGCCTTTACTCTTCCTGCAAAAGAAAAATTTCTGTTCTTCTGCAATTTGACTTCCTGCTCATTCGGATAAATGACCACATTTTGGGAATCACTTAAATTAATTGGAGCTAAGCCCCGCATAGTAATTTCAAAATTCAGGAGATTGATTGACGCATTTGGCCTTTTGTTGATGATTGATTCAAACTGGATAACATCATAATCCACTTTACCAACATTTGCCAGCAAATAATTAAACAGTCTGTCTTTTACAATTATTTTATCCTCTACTCCATCATAAGTCACTAGCCCTTCATCGGCGAAACGAATAAACAAACTAGTGATTTCGCTTTGAGGAAGTTTCATTTCTTTTGCAAAATCTTCCGAGTAAATAACTTTTGTATCATGCTTCAGCGAATATTCTTTTACAGAAAATAACGGATGCACCTGATTTAATCCTTGCAGTCTTAAAAAGCGAAGTTTTCTGAAATAGTTGCTGGATTCAAAAGTGGCTTTACTCTCTCCCACTCCACTAATCATTTTCATATTGATAATAGGCTCATCAATTTTCCAATAAAGTCCATCGAAGTACATATCAATTTGATGGTAGGAATCAAAATATGGACTTTTAGATTTGCCCTCTTCACCTCGAATCAAAGCAATCTCTTTATCTTTTACAATGTATTTGAAAGTTACACTTGGATGATATATAGAATCATGAGTTGAATCGTTATCAAATCGGATAATAACAGAAGCATTGTCCGAAGTAATTTTTTCTTTTCTGATTGCAAAACTTCTTGATCCGAGAATCATAAACGGCTTATTCTCTCGATAAAAAATAATATTGGCATTTTCATCTGCTGTCCCGGAACCAATCATTTTATTTCCAATCATAGAAAAACCACCTTTATAGTCAACCTCGGGAACGATATTTTTTATTTCGATACTATTGGTATACGAAGTGAAACGTGGATAGGAGGCGTTCTCAGGGGATGCATTCGCTAAAATTTTATCGCTATACACTCCGAATAATGATTTAGAGAAATAAGTAGTGTTCGTAAACTCAGCAGAGTCAGCAGAAAAATCGCTTCCTGTCACATCAATTACATATGAATTCAATTTAGCACGGACAATATTTTTATCCCAGCCTGCTCTGACCCAATCAACATTTCCACCTTGACCATAAAATTTCTGTTGAGTGGGGTACAAAAAACCCTTTGTATTGGAAATGACAGATGAATCACCTTTAGAAGTTGAAATCAGATTCATTCCGGGAAAAACAATTTTTGGCAAAGAGTCAAATTCAAAAGAATAGGTATTGTTATCACTATGCCAATTTGTTGATGCTGATTGATAAAGAGAGTTATCACGAAATAAATTATTGCAAGTCATGATATATCCTGCAAAAAAACGAGGCGGCATGAGCAGTAATTTATCCAAACTTGCTTGCCAAGCATTAAAACTTTGTTGCGTTTGACTACTACGTGCAAAAGATGTCAAAGCGACCAAATAATTCCTGAAATCCGGAAAAGCTTTCATTCTTTTTCGAAGCATGGCATTGGAAGTTCTGTAAACTGCATCCTGTTGAGCAGGATTAAACTTCGAAGCATTCCATTCAGCTATAAATTCATCCATCACCTTTCCTCCTTCTTTCTTATCCGTTTCTTCAAGAAATTTTTGCATTTCCTCAACAAACTTCAGAGGGTCGGTAGTAAAATTCTTTATGGACTGCGCAGCACATCTATGACTTGAGAAAATCAATACAAGAAAAGCTACCAGTAAATTGATGTGTTTTTTCATTTTAGTTTACTTTAATTTGAGAACAGCATTGCAGACCATTTTTCTTTGTGGATATACAGAATATGTTTCAACCCAAATGTTTCAGCATTCCTGATCAACACAATTTCATCTTCCACCAAAAAACCACTTTGCATTAAAACTCCATTTTGATTCAGACAATTTGAATACACTTCAGTATCGGCAAGTAAAATATTTCTGTTGATATTAGACAGAATAATATCAAATTTTCTTCCGGTTATTACACTTACATTGCCTTTGAGAACTTCAATTTCAGAAGCATCATTTCTTTCGCAATTTTCAATTGTATTCTCATAAGCCCATTCGTCAAAATCAACAGCCAAAATATTTTTCGCTCCAAGTTGTTGTGCTAAAATTGCCAGGACTCCACTACCACATCCCATATCCAATAGAGTTTTGTCTTTAATCTCCGAATGAAGCATTAGTTCAATCATCAGTGCTGTTGTTGCATGATGTCCTGTTCCAAATGACATTTTTGGTTCAATAATTAGTTCATGCTTATACGAATTTTGAACTTGGTGAAAGGGAGCTCTGATGTAAACAGTCTCAGCGATTAAAACAGGATCAAAATTACTTTCCCATTCTTTGTTCCAATTTCTTCCTTTTATCAACGAAATTTCAAAATGAATATTCTCGCTGTTTGGTATTTGAGAAATTAGTGCTTTTAAGTCAATCTCATCAAATTTATCTTCAGGGATGTAAGCACTAAGTCCGTTTTCTTTCTCTTCAAACATTTCGAAATCAGTATCGCTTAAAAAAGCGAGAATGACATCGTTCAGTTCTGTCTGGTTAGTAAAATTAATTTCTATATAATTCATTTAGTTCCTATCTTTTTAAAAGCATTGCTTGAATGATGGTTGAAAAATCGACTTCCTTCAAAGATGCGCCGCCGACCAAGGCACCATCAATATCATCTCCATCAAAAAGTTCATTTGCATTAGAAGCATTTACACTTCCTCCATATAAGATTGAAATTTCTTCAGCGATTGATTTTGAATATTTATCAGAAATAGTTTTGCGTATAAATTCATGCATTTCTTGTGCTTGTTCAGTACTGGCAGTAACACCTGTACCAATTGCCCAAACCGGTTCATAAGCGATAATACAGTCATGCATTCTTTGAGAATTAAGATGAAACAATCCTTCTTCCAATTGTTTTTTCACAACATTAAAATGATTGCCTTCATTTCTATCTGTAAGTAATTCACCACAGCAATAAATTGGAATAATACCATTTTCCTAAGCACGGTCAACTTTGGCAGCCAGAGTCGAATTCGTTTCACCATATAGCTGCCGCCGTTCCGAATGACCAATAATAACATATTCTATTCCGATAGAGGCCAGCATTAGAGCGGCAATTTCACCGGTA
>CAYHCU010000195.1:0-6025 GCA_964355035.1 uncultured Flavobacteriales bacterium
TTTATATGGATAAAAGAATAGTTTTATCTATATTTTTAGAAGAGGGTTATTAAACAAAAATATCCTAAATAAATAGGATATTTAAGGTCTTATTCCTTCCACTATTACTGCATTGAAAAATCCTACTACATCATAATCTTCTTGTTTTTCTTACACTTTCAGCCTTTCTTTTTCTTAAATCTTCACTAAAGCAATTCTCACAAAAATCATGCTTCTTTGATTTCTTACATTCATTTCCACACTTGACACAATAATATTTTATTTGACTATCAAAATCTAAATTAGATACTATTGCAAATTCAACATCCTTACTTTCAAAATCAGATATGATTACTTCCCAAGCTGATTTTATTGAAAAAATCATTTTTATTATTCCTGCCTTCGTCAATACTCTTCCTATTTCTATTTCTTCTTTTTTTGAAAGTCGGTTTGCTCCCCCTTTCAATTCTTGAACACTATAGAGAGCAGACTCTAAAGAATAATTAAAATAAGTTTTAAAACCTCTCTTATTATTCAGTTTCTTTTTAGATAGTATCTGATATTTTTCAAATTTTGAAATGAATAAAATGTACAAGGCAATTCTATATATTTTATGTGGAAGTTTTTTTAGGACATCTATTTCCTTTTTAGTTATCGCTATATTCTGATTTGACCTTCTGAGATGATAAGATTTAGCATCTTTCAAAATTCTATCAATCATATCCCTAAAAAAGTATATGTTGAAAACATCCGATTTGTTACAATATTCTAAAATCTTTTCCTCAACCTGACGAGTATTCAATCCTTCTTCATAATAATATTTAGCAATCTTAAATATTTTCTTATAATCTATATTTAGAGTTGGAAAAGAAAGTATCTTCTCCACCTCTAATTTTTCATCTAAAATAATCCGACTTCCTTTTTTAGCCACAGGGAAACTCCTTGACAGAATATCTATTTTCCAAGAAAGTAATATCTCCGTTTTTTCTTGGAACTGGAATTGAGAAGATGTTGTTTCTTTTCTTGAGATGGTTTATTATTCCATCTCCAAAAATATCCCAAACAAATTCGTAGTTAGATTTATTTTCACCATAACAAACATCTAAAGCAACATCCGTTAACTGACTCATATCAGAGGATATTTGAAAAATTTCTTTTCTTATAAAATCGAAAATTGAATCCATACTTCTAAATTCCCTGAGTTCAGAAGAACTTAGATAAAAATCTTTCTTCATTCTGTTATATAATTTGATTGTCTTTTTGATTTCACTCTTTAATTTTTCATCATATCCAATTCTACCACTCTTATAGATAGAATAATCAAAATTATTCTTTTTCAAATCCAACCTAAATTCTTTTATTGAATTTACCATATGTGACGAAACCCTATCCATTACACCATCGGAAGTAATCAGAACTGGAGAATTGCGCTTGAATTTTTTGATTATCTTTTCTTGTTCTTCATTCGGATTTTCGAGAACAAGAAGTTCATCTAAACTCATTTCAAAAACAACCTCTGAATAAAAATCTGCCATTTCATAAAGATTATCCCATTCTCTTTTCCTGTGGGCATAAAGATAAATAAACCAATGTGGTTTTTTGTCGGTCAATAGTTTATTGCCAATATCATCTCCATCAACCTTCCTACTCCAATCAGGAAATTTGGCTGTTTCAATTCCTTTGACTTTATCAATTTCGTTTCCCTGACCACGCCGACATATCTTTAATCTATCTTCTAATTTATTATATTCTTCGCTTCCTTCTTCATACAAACTCTGTAAGGCATAGCAGGTTGTTGAGGCATTGGTTATGACTCCAATCTTGCTTTGAAATCCAGCAATGTCATATTTCCAAATATCTGAATAATCAAGAATTTCCTTCGGTGCTTTCTTCTTGTCGTATGTGACAGGTATTCCATTCTTCAAAGAATGTTTTATCATCTGTTCATTATCTGTTGAAAAAATAGCATCACCGTCACCATCAGCATCACCAAACAACATTGTCTCAGTTCCATGAATTGAAAAGACTATTCCAGAATAAAGATGACCATACCACTCATCATATTCCTTCCCGTCAACCAAATCAAGGGAAACCAATTCTGACCTCCAAGTAAGCGGGGAGCGACCAGAAACAATCTTGTTTACGTTCTTTGAATTCCAGTATTTAGAATATGTTTCACCTTCTCTAAGAACCCCAAATGACGAAGGTTCAATATTCATGCTCAAAGCATGTTGTAAAAGTGCAACACAATCAAACACTAGAAATTGATAATTCCCATTCAACAATAATTTACCAGTGTAAGAATCTTTTATCTTTCTATTCAAACTCTTTATGATTGTTTTTTCAATGTAAGGGTCTTTGATTGAGGATTTATCTAATCCCAATACCTTTACAATATTATTATCAATCTTATTAAAATCAACCTTAGTTTCCGTAGCCCCATCACCCATCAAATATAAAAGTGATTTGTTAGCATCCAGAGTAGAAACATCTTTGAAATATTCCACTGTTGGATTGGTAAGTTTTTCAACATCAACTTCTTTTCCTAAGACCTGAAGATATTGATAACTGCTAAAGAAGTGAGTTTTTTCCTTCTTTGGGTTTACACGAGTGACACCCCAATAAAGATTATTATTTTTACAATTTTCAGAAAACTCGTCCAGAGACTTGTAATGAGAATGCATCTTGAATTGAGACTCGGTTAATATAACATCAACATCAAAAATATTATGCATCTGACCATAAATATCTATTATTGTGTTTATTTTATATTTTCTGGCAAATTCGTGTATTGGGAAAGCAACTACCAATCCTTTAGTGAATGGCGCACGAATAATAAATTGAACAGCGTTGTAATCAAGACCTAGTTCAAAAGACCATAATTTTGATTGTTGAATAGTGCAGAGACCTTGCCCATCAAAACAATTGTTTTCAATCTCCATTTCTCTTTCGTAAACTGTTTCATTATCTTCTTCGACAAAATCAACTTTTCTAATTCGTTTAATTTCTAAATCTGGAACAACAACAAAAGAAGGGGTAGAAACTATTCTGGAACTAGAAGAAAACAAACCGTGATAAGCACCGAACTTACCATAATTCAATGGAACTGTTTTATCCATTCCATTTTCAAAAATCTTTCTTACCTGTTTCTCAATACCCTCAGAAATAAAGAATACCGTGCTTCTGCGAAGATGACCCGCCCCCGCCATAAAACGAACATATTTTCTTCCATTGATAAAGAAACCTTCCTTTACCATTTTCTTATAGTGTGAAGAATGATTTATTGTAACAGAAACAATATCATCCACAAAAAGAATTTTATCTATTTGTTCTGAGAGTTTAGATATTTCCAAAATGTTTTTATTAGAATTCTTTCTTCTTTTTATCTGCGCTCTCTTCTGCCATAACTCAGCAAGTTTTTCTGGAGAAAATTCTAAACCTTTTACGTGCCTGATTGTCCTAATCAATTGACTTTCGCCAAGAGAAATAAGATAATCATTTTTTCTTGCTTCGGATATACTTGTTTTTAATTTGTAATTTTCTCTTTTTAGGTTCTTACTCTGTAGAGAATAAATATAGAACTGTTGAAGTTTATTAGCCAATTATAAATCTCCTCTCACCGAAAATAAAACAGACAAAGTACCTCTTTTTACGGAGGTACTTTGTTCAATTCAATCCATGCTAAGAACAAGAAACAACTATAAAAACCCAAACAAGAATGATGAATACTTTTACAATTGCATCACCTTCTGCTGAACCATTGACGCTGTTACCTGTTGAATACTTTCTTCGTCTTGATGCAGAACGTTGAATTGCAACAAAATTTCTTAAAGACTTTGGTCGTCTATGTAATTGTGCAAATCTCATTTCAATCTCCTAAATCTAAACCCTAGATTTAACTTCCCTTTTCTTTCTACCTTGAACCTTATTTACAACCGCTGTCGCAATATCAACCGCAACCTTATTATCTTTATCCTTCTTCAACTTAATCTTATAACCATCATCTTTCAGAGGGTGGTACATCTCATGTTCTTCACAATATCTAGGTTTGCAAAATCCGCAAGTCTTCAATTCCTCTACATCATAAGTAACAATTTCTGGTCTGCCACAGCTTTCGCAATGAAGGATTCTTATATCATTCATCATATACTCAATACCATTCACCACATAAATATAATATCGGTATCCAGTATACAAGACTACCAAATTAGAAACTAAAATAACGCCAATAATCCAAAAAATATTCAAGTTGTTTCTCCTTAATCAATTTCGATTTTTGTATAACCGATTACTTCAGCCAAATCCTGAAAACTAAGCAAGATTTCATCCTTTGAATCTTTTGACTTATTTGTAAACGAAAAATAGTCTGCACCTTCTTTGATAATTGAAATCCCATTTCTAATCATCCATGCCTTAAGATTTACAATGAAATACATTTCTTCCATACTACAATTATTGAGAATATCTTCTCTAACTGAACTCATCTTTACCATCCTCCACAACAACATTCTCAACCTCGGTCAACTCAGTTTCAACTGGCTTTGGCAATTCATATTCCTCACCACCAACAACTGTCCCACATTGCATACAAGTCAACCTTAAGGCAGACAAACCACGAATACCAATTTTCCAACCATAAACAGCCTTCAATTCAAAATGATTGCCGCAAACACAATCAAAATTTACATAGTAGGGTGCTTCCATATCTTCGCCATTAATCTTAATCATTATGATTACCTCCTAAAACACCTGAACTATGAAGAACGAGAATAACAACGAAGACTCCAATCCACATATTATAATTCTCCGTAAACAATGTGGTCTCTATTACATCTATTGTAAGACATCTCAGACCAAGTTACATCATCACCTTCTTCATCCAAATCATCCAAATCAATTTCTTCCCAATCATCAAGAGGGAGTGGTTCATCCTCATTTTCTTCGTCAACCAAGTCGGCATCGAGCCACTCCCTGTCAATATTCGTATTATCGTCATCCAGAGGGTTATCTGAAATTCCTAGAAGTAACATGTCTAAGGTTATATTTAATTTATGCACGATATTCACTTTCCTTTCTTTGTTCTTCGACACTGTTTAGGTCTGGATAAATAAGTTGGTGATAAGTAGGTTCTTTTTGTTCCATCGAGGATTTTGATTTTGGAGCAGGTCTAAATTCTTCACCTCTTTCCAATGGGCTTTTTTGTCGGGGTAGTCGAGAGGTTAGGTCTTGTCTGGATTGGGTATTGACACCTTCTTTTCGACCCTGTTCCTGTCTATTGTTACCACCACCATTACCACTACCACCGTTATTTCCACCACCACTTCTCTCACCTAACCTTGTGGCAAGAATTTTGTCGGGGTCAATAAACAAATCAAGCGCATCAATTCTTTTTCTTCCCATGCTCTCTCTAATATCATTGAAAGCGTGAAGAATTGCATTGACAGTGTTCATGAATAACTCTTCTACAAACACTACAACCACCGACAATAAAGTTCCAACAACTCCAAAGATAATCAAGGTGATTCCCGTAAATTTCAAAGCCGCATCAACCATAGTCGTCACATAAAACTGACCAAGATTTGTTCCAGCATCAATACATGCAAAAACCGCAAACAAAGAATAATAAATGTAAGACTCTCTCTGTGATTTCTCAATTTCTTCCTTGAGAATGCTGATATGAACCTGATTACTAATGTGCTTGATTTTATTCTGATAAGCCAATCTTCGACCAGCCTCAATTGCGGCAAGGAACAAAACAACGTTCTGCCCATAAGTTACCAGCAAAGACAAGGCATGAGAAACAACCGAAGTTCCATCGGTATCAAACGGAGAAAAGAAAGCCTGAGTCTGATAATAACTCCAAATAGAAATCCTTACGATTGCATAACCACAAACAACATAAAACAAAAACCTTAGAATGTTACCGCCAATTTCTCTTTTCATGAATTTATATTCTCCTCTTTCATTAAAAATTCATCGATATAAGATTTCGAATGTCTATCAATACTAACATATTCCGAAAGCCAACGCCCACCACTCCATGTCA
>CAYHCU010000196.1:0-5988 GCA_964355035.1 uncultured Flavobacteriales bacterium
ATAATGTCATTCAATGAGGCTGAGAATACTTCACCCGATGCACGACTTCTTCGTTTTAAATTCATGTTTGTTTGCTTTTTATTATCCTTTAACCGGTTCTTCCAAAAGATCGATGAACTCCAGAGAATTCACTTCCATTTTATTAATTACTCTGTCAATCATAAACGTCAAATAGTGATAGGCTGCATAAGCAATCATCCCCACTAATAAACCTGATGCAGAAGATATCATCTTTACATATAATCCACCTGAAATAGTATTAATTTCTAAACTATTTTGCTGAGCTATCTGATAGAAAATTTTGATTACACCGAAGATTGTTCCAAGGAATCCAAACATTGGTGCTATACCTGAAATAGAATTCAGAATGTTCATGTTTTTTTCCATCTTGAAGATTTCGAGTTTACCTACGTTTTCGATGGCATTTTCAATTTCTTTCACCGGTTTTCCTAATCGCATAATTCCCTTTTCAATCATTCTCGAAACAGGTGTATTCGTATTTCTGCACAATGATTTTGCTGCATCAATGTTGCCTGTATGTACATAATCACGAATCTGATTCATGAAATTCCTGTCCATTCTCGATAGTTTCCTGATTGTAATATAACGTTCGAAGAAAATATAGAAGGCCGCAATTGAAAGTATTGCAATTGGAATTAAGATTGGTCCGCCTTTTTCTGCCATCTCCCAGAGGGAAATCGATTGCTCAACGGGTGGGGTCATTACCGTGGCTGCATTGTGTAAACTGTCAGCCGCCATTGCGCCTGTTTGTGTAATCTGTAAGATAAATCCTGTCATAGAAGGCTATTTGAGTAGCTAGCAAAAGTAGTGAGAACACACCCTCACTATCTTCTGCTACTTTGTATTTTTAAACATTGGTTTGTTAGTCAAACGAAAATTCAAAACAGTTATTGAACGAGATTGAAACTGACCGGCAAAATCATTTTGGTATTCACTTGCTGATCTTTCACTAAACCGGGACTCCATTTTGGGGATCTGCTAAGTACAGAGGCAACTGATTCCTCCATTCCATAACCGGCTTTACGAATAAACTCTATTTCGACCAACTTTCCTTCTATATCAATCACAAACGACACAAAAAGCTTTCCGCTAATCCTTTCCTGACGAGCTTGTTCCGGAAATCGGACGTTCTTTGCCAAAAAATTATAAAACCCTTCCATTCCTCCGGGAAACTCAGGCAATTTGTCAACTGTTGCTGTCGAAAATATTTCAGGCTGAATACCTGTGCCAATTGTACCAATGGTTGCAGTTCCTGTGAAAGGTTCTGACGACAACCCTGCTGCTGCAGTAAGTCCTGTGATTGGTTCAGCTATTGTTGGCTGAGGATCTGCCTTTACCGGTTCAATTACTTTACTCACAACTTTAAATGAGAGTGGATCAGCAATCGTCTTGACCGCTGTAATTGTCGTTGATTTTTGACTAGCAACACTTGGTTTGTTCTGAATAACATCAAACTTTTCAGTTGAAAATATTTTCGACATATCAAGGATGTCCGTCTTCGGTATTTTTATTGTTTTAGGTTTCTCATAGCGATTGATCTGATATACAATTAAAGCCACTAACGTCAATCCACCAATTCCCACAAAAAAAGATTTCATTAAATTAGTCTGGTAATTTACTCTCAAGTCATAAGCGCCATATGACTTGTTGCGATTCTCGAAGATCAGGTCTTCGTAACTGGAGCGTTGTCTGTTCATAGTGTTTAGATTTAATGAAAGAGTTCTGCATTTTGACAATTCCATAATTTTACTCCTTTTTAAATAACAATTCATAGTCAAAAACTTGCCCAAAGAAGAATCTTCTTCCATCCGAAATTTATTATATTGCTGCCTCATTTGAAGATAAAAACCATGAAAAAAGTATTACTGTTATTGGCATTTGTTTTTACGATACAGACGCTCTCTGCGCAGCTGAAAGTGAGCTTTCCTGCGAAAGATGGCCTTAATGTAACGGCAGATTGGTACCCGGTAAGTAGTAGTCTTCCGGTAATTCTACTTTGCCATCAAAATAAATTCAGTCGCGGCGAATACAATGAAACAGCGCTTCGCTTAAATAAATTCGGATTTAACTGCCTTGCAATCGATCAAAGGGTGGGAGACGTGGTCTTTAATATCAAGAATGAAACAGCAGCAGCAGCTAAACTTAAGCATCTGGACCCAACTTTCGAAGAAACAGAACAAGACATGATTGCTGCAGTCGATTTCCTCTTCGAAAAATACAAAAAACAAATTATCGTCATTGGAAGTAGCTATTCAGCTTCCCTGGCATTAAAAATTGCAGCCGAAAATAATAAAATTATGGCTGTGGCTGTTTTTAGTCCGGGTGAATATTTCACAGATAAAAATTACATTGGCAATAGTATTAAAACACTGATGAAGCCTGTATTCGCGACGTCTTCAAAAGCGGAAGCGAATTCTGTAACCGATTTACTTAAAGATGTGAACTCCCGATTGAAAATTCAATACATTCCAAGATCTTCAGGTGAACATGGATCAAAAGTTCTTTGGGCAGAGACACTTGGCAATCAGGAATATTGGATAGCCTTAATGAGCTACCTCGACAAATTGAAAAAGATGCCAAACCAATAATTCATGCAGTTGAGGTTAAAGTGTCTTTTTTTTTGCTTCCTGATATTTTCCGGTCAATTACTCTTTGCGCAAAAAGGTGTTACTACTGTCGGTATTCAATATAAACCAATCTTCCCTTTTAACTTTCTTAATACCGGTCCGCTCAAAAACGACGTGAATAATGTTCATTTTGAAACAGAACTCACATCCGGTTTTAGTGGTGGACTTGTTATCCGGCATTGCTTTTCAGATCTGGTTGCTCTGGAAGGCGGAATAAATTATGTAAAAAGAAAATACAGTCTTACTATTACCGACGGAGAATTCAAAGGTGAATCAACCTTTCGAATCATCGGCTATGAAATTCCTGTTTCTGCTGTCATCTTTGCCCGTATTGGTGAACGACTTTATGCAAATGGTTCACTTGGACCTTCGCTCGATATGTTTGCAAGCAGTGTTCTTTCTTACGATGATTATTTCAGCCATATTTCCCTTCGCAAACAAATTTTCCAGCCTGCTGTAAATGGAAATATCGGTTTTGAATACAGAACTGAAAAAAGCGGGAACATCTATTTAGGCGTCTCTTACCACCGACCATTTTCATATATCTATTTTGACAAAGTGGAATATAAAAATAATGGAAAAGAAGAAACAGTTGGAAATTTTTTAATTGGGAATTATCTCACTATCGATTTAAGATATTTCTTTCACGAAGAAGCGAGGAAAAGTAAGTAGTGATTGGTGAGTGGTAAGTGAGTAACTTACCACTCACCAATCACTACTTACCACTAACCATCCAGTTTCGAGTTATCCAGATGCCTGCGAGAATCTCTTTCTGTTTTTTTAAGCATATTCTTTTCAAACGCTTCCTGCAAATTTACTCCGGTTTGATTGGCGATACATATCAGTACAAATAGAACATCTGCTAATTCGTCCGGCAATTCATTTTTCAAATCACTTTGCTTGGATGATTGCTCACCATAAACCCGCGACATTATTCTTGCAACTTCTCCGACTTCTTCAGTGAGAATTGCCATGTTCGTCAGTTCATTGAAATAACGAACGCCATATTTTTTTATCCAGTCGTCAACTTTCTGTTGCGCTTGTGTTAAGGTTATTTCTGAATTCATTCTCTATTCTTTGAATCAATAATTATGGTAACGGGTCCGTTATTCACCAGACTTACTTTCATATCAGCTCCGAACTCACCGGTAAATATTTTCTTCCCTAACTCTTTTTCCAATTGCAAAATAAATTTCTCATACATTGGTATTGCGTATTCAGGACGGGAAGCCTTCAGATAAGAAGGGCGATTGCCTTTTTTTGTTGATGCATGCAATGTAAACTGACTAATTAATAAAATATCACCTGAAACTTCTGAAAGTGAACAATTCATTACTCCTTCGCTGTCATTAAAAATTCTTAGTTTACAAATCTTTCCACTTAACCATTCAATATCTTCATCAACATCGTTATCCTCAATGCCGACTAAAATCAATAAACCATTTCTAATAGAAGATTTGACTACATTATCTATCGTTACAGAAGCTTCAGAAACTCTTTGAATGACACAACGCATATGCTTTATTTGAAAATATCTTGTCCACCTAATATACTCAGATAACTGTCATATCTGCTCATTGCAATTTCACCTGCTTCTACTGCTGTTTTTACAGCGCAATCTTTTTCATTGGTGTGAATACAATTGTTGAATTTACAACCTTTACTTACCTTAAATATTTCAGGAAAATAATGGGAGACTTCACTTTCCGCAAAATCAATAGTCCCAAATTCGCGAATGCCCGGAGTGTCAATTATAAATCCGCCAAACGGCAACAAATGCATTTCTGCAAATGTTGTTGTATGCTTGCCTTTCATGTGCTGGGATGATAGCTTAGCAGTCTTAATATTCAATGTCGGAATTAATTTATTGATCAATGACGATTTTCCAACTCCACTGTGTCCGGATAACAAATTAATCTTGTCTTTCAATGCGGCAGAAAGTTCATCCAAACCTTCCTCACTGAAAGAAGAAACAACAAAAGTCCGATAACCTATAGACTCATACATTCCATTTACTTCACTTAAAAAATCGCGGATGTCATCATCATAAATATCTGCTTTATTCCAAATTACTCCTGCTGGTATGCTATATGCTTCTGCAGTGGCAAGAAAACGATCAATAAATCCAAGGGAAGTTTTTGGCAAAACAGGCGTTGCAACAACACAAGCGAAATCGATATTGGCTGCTATGATCTGAACCTGCTTCGACAATTTAATCGACTTCCGGATGATGTAATTCTTCCTGGGAATCAATTTTGTGATCCAATGCAATTCACCTTCAAAATCGTTGATGTCTACTTCTACTCTATCTCCAACTGTCAGCGGATTCGTAGCTGCAAAATCCTGCAAACGAAGATTTCCCCTGATTCTCCCAATAATCTGTGTTTGATCATCGAGGCGAATAAGGTATTGATTACCGGTTGACTTAATTACGATTCCTTGCATACTTCGGGCGAAATTAGGAAATAAAAAGGAGAGTTTCAGGTCGCTCCTACGGAGCTATGTTACGGAATACACTTTTTTCTACAAACAGTTTGCTCCTACGGAGCAGAACTTTTATATCCAAATGACGCCGCCGTAGAGCATGTGCGTTAACTTAGCGTCCAACTTACTCATACAGGAGTGTTTACTACTTTTTGAGTGCCATTTGTGTTGGTTTTACTCGTCTAAGTCTAAGCACAAAAGCGTTTCGATCTTCAACAATCTAATAATCTCTGAAAGGAGGACATCATTGTTGAAAATAAAAAATATACCATGTAAGCCCTGAAGGGGCGACATCGTTGTAGAAAATAGAATTGGTGCACAACGCAAGCCCTGAAAGGGCGGAATGATAACATTGTTTTTCGTTTATATGTGATTAATTTGATTGTTATAAATGAAATATTTTATTAAGAGGTGGAATATTTATTTGAATGGGTTGAATAAAACGATGCATAAAAACCGGTATGATTGCACTTAATCTGCAGATAATCACATCGCCCTTTCAGGGCTGAATGGTTTGTTTATTCAACTTTCTCAGGAAGATCAATTGCTACCTTATGTAGATGTTGCGCATATGAAAAGTGGGATGGACTAGATTTCAAACAAAAAACGGAATGCCTGTTCACTTACCGTATGAGCACGCTCATAGGGAAGAACTGATTGTTGAAATAAACGATTACAGTAAAGCAGGTTCCATAGGAACAACCTGATTGTTAAAAAAAAGCGTTAGTTTTGTGCAGCATTAAAGGAAATAAAAAGCAGCATGATTTCAGTAAAAAATATCACAAAAGTTTACGGAACACAAAAAGCTCTCGACGATGTTTCGTTTGAGGTAGACCACGGATCCACTCTCGGTATT
>CAYHCU010000197.1:0-5972 GCA_964355035.1 uncultured Flavobacteriales bacterium
TCCGGTAACGCTTTAAATGCTTCAGCATATTCAAAACCAAGCTGGTTCCTTCCGTTGAAATAGGTTAGAAGTTGGTTTGATCGTGTTGAAATATACTTATTCTTCATAGTTGATAAGTCAGGTTAAACCTGACTGTAATGATACGTAAAGTTTTTTAAAAAGTATCAAATTAGGGAATAAAAATTCTATTTTATAGCAATATGGTCAGGTTAAACTTGTCTAATGCGATACATAATATCTTTTAAACCAACTTATTACATTATTAGCTAGTTCCCCGCACTAGTTCGTTTTCAAATCCCCATCACAACCCTATTCCCCTTCTTCGCTTTTGCATACTGTTCATTCAGGCTGATGATCGTATTTCGGTCAAAACTTGTTTCTGTATGAGCAGTTAATACACCATCGTAAATAATTTTATTTCGGAATGGTAAAAGTGTGGCTGTTACACTGGCAGGAAAAGATTTAATTAAATAATTAAATGGATCTCCCAATGCTTTTACTGCATAGATTGCTGTTGATTTCGTGTCCATAAAAATAGCATACGAAGGAAGACATTTAAGAATAATAAATTCACCGGTGATGCATCTGTTAAAACCTATTACAATATTTTTCTGCTCCGGATCCATTTCAGATTCATTTGCTGCCACATATTTTTCAAAATTAGTGTTGTCGGCATACAGGGCTTGTCTGCAATGGTACTTCGCATCCATATCTAAAGGAACAAATTTTTCAAAATCCATTGATTTCGGAATTACACCTGCATTCTTCCCTGCGAAATGAAGCAATTGCATATGCAAGGTCATGTATTCGTAATACTCGTTCTCGGGTAAGGTCATAACTGTTTTTTATTGGCTGCTAAAATAATACTTTTTCATTCTGACTAATCATTTTCTATAAATTGGCAGCAAATCACCTTTGCTGCCGTAAATTTGATATTGAATTTAAGTATTTAATAAAGCTCTCTTTCAAATCTTCCAAGGGTAAAAACTTGCTTTCATGTGCGGTATCATGTATGGTATCATGTATGGTTCTTCCAATAAAATAACCATCCGTAGATGCGACCCACTCAATTGTGTTCACAGTGTGTGCACAATGTTAATGTCTGCGTAAATTTCAGCAAATCGAAGACAATGATGTAAATGTCGTAAGTTGGTCAAAAATCCATTGTTCTATTATCAAACATAATTTTGTTCTTATTTAAAACATTTTATATCTTTACCGGATTGAATTCAAAAAAATCCACCATGAGCACAAAACTCTCTCAGAAACAAATCGCCAAGAGGCTAACACAGCTTCGGAAATTAAAGGGCTTATCGCAGGAGGAATTGGCGAGGAAGGTTAAAATATCGCGACCATCTTTGGCGCAGATCGAATTAGGCAACCGATGTGTTGATGTGCTTGAATTGCAACAACTGTCATTGGTGCTTGGCTTTTCGTTGGATGATTTCATGTCAGCCGAATTTAATTTGTTGCAGGAACCGGAAAGTAAATATGAAACTAAATCTAAAAAAACTGCGGTACGAATTTCCGTGCCTACTCTGCAACTCAACAAATTCAGAAATGTGTTGTTGTATATACTGGAACGATGCGCAGGGAAACCGAATGTAGGAGAAACTGTCCTGTATAAACTTCTCTATTTCTCCGATTTCAATTACTACGAAATGTATGAAGAACATTTAACGGGTTCAAAATACAGTAAGCTTCCTTATGGTCCGGTTCCCCAGAAGTTAGATACAATCATTGGTCAGATGATAAAAAACGGAATCATCCAGCGAATCAAAACTAAGTATTACGACAAAATACAAACGCGTTACATTCCTCTTATCAAAGCTGATCTGACCGAAATGAAAGCAAGCGAAAAGGATGTGATCGACAAAGTCATTGAACAATTATCCGACTGGTCAGCATCGGCAATCAGTAACTATTCTCATAAAGATATGCCTTGGCTGGCTTCAAAAGAAGGCGAAGAAATAAACTATGAACTGGCATTTTACAGAGAAGCTCCTTACTCGGTAAGAAACTATGGCGCTGAAATTGAAGGGTTATGATATTTGACGAACTTCCTGAATTTAAAAAAGATCTGAAAAATCTTTTGAAGAAATATAGAACTCTTAACGATGATTTGCTGATTGTGAAACAAGTATTAGCCATTGTGCCGGATGAAAGGCCACCTTTTAGTTATCGGATTGATAATCTGAATCTCAAAACCTGCATTATAAAAATAAAAAAGATTGCCTGCAAAGCACTGAAAGGCCGCGGAGGAAATTCAGGATTAAGATTGATCTATGCTTACTTCGAATCCGAACAAAAAATTATCTTCATCGAACTGTATCATAAAAATGAGAAAGAATCGGAAGATAGAAAAAGAATTGAGGATAACTTTAAATAACTAATATTTTGAGAAGTATGAATTGAGAATAATCAACTCTAAATTCTCACTTCCCCCCAAGCGTCATCGCAACCCCAACTTCAATTGCGAAATTTCTTCCGTAGTTATCGTCTTTTACTAATGTACCATCCTGAACTTTTAAAAGTCCGGTGGCGGCACGGACGTAGACTAAAAGGAAAGCCGGAAATTTATAACCGATACCGCCGATGAAAGCAATGTCGGCTTTGTGGAAGTCGAGTGTGGCATCGGTGATGGGCGCTACTAAAGCGCTGGAACCGGTATTTACACTTAATGTAGTACTAGTGGTCAAATTACTTTTGCCGGAAATTAAATACGAAAATTGCGGACCAGCCTGAATGAATAATCCTTTTGTTTCGCCGGCGTAAAATGTAAGCATCAAGGGGATATCAAGATAACCTAAAACAGCATCTACATTGGCGCCAAAGTTTACTCCTACTGTAACGTTGTTGCCAGATGTGTCGGCTTGTGTTGATGTAGTCGCTGTTGTAAAATCATACTTAAATCCTTTCGTCGAATACAATATTCCTCCCATTATTCCGACATGATCACTCAACGAAAAATTTGCCATCAACCCACCGTGATAACCGAATTTACTGCTTACAGTATATGTTGTCTTTTTAAGTGTCGCTACACTGAAACCTGCTTGAGGGCCAATAAAAAAGTGAGCGTCCGCTGTTGCTATAAAGAAAGCGAAGAAGAGAATTGTGAGTGCTTGTTTCATTTTGCTTTGTTTAAGGTTTAAAGTTCTTCCTCTAATGAAAGATGAGGATTTAAAAGGTGCCTCGTAATTTGAGAAGTGATAGTCACGCAAATTTAATAAACGAATTGGTATGTTTTGAGATTGCAGTACATTTATTCACATGCCTCAATACTCAAAAGTTGCTTTTACATTCACAGCTAATGCAGTATGCATCTCGTCGCCTTACCCTCACTCCTCCCCTAAAAACGCGACCAAAGTGTCATCTCGAAGAACTCGTCGGTCTCTAAGACCTGCGGCTAAACGAAAATAGAATTTCGGAATGCGGATTTCGGATTTCGCGGCGTGCTAAAAGGCGATTGCTTCCAATCTAGGTTGACGCCCATTCCGAAATCCGAAATCATTTCATTCGTTGTCCAGGAACTTTGTTCCGGGTACTTTGGACACGGCAATTAACACATCGCTTTTATTTTCTAAGAAGAGAAGGATTGGATTTTTTTTATGTCTCGTTTAGAAAACGACGAGATCTCTTCGAGAAGACACACACTTCAATTTATATATGGGAGAGGGTGTGTAGGTAAGGAGACGAGATTCCTACGGAATTAACAACATCCCTATTTGATGCTATAGAGGAAAACGTTGAATTGACATTCACAGCTAATGCAGTATGCATCTCGTCGCTTTACCCTCACTCCTTCCCTAAAAGCACGAGCAAAGTGTCATCTCGAAGAGAACTCGTCGTCTCTAAGACCAGCAGCTAAACGAAAATAGAATTTCGGAATGCGGATTTCGGATTGGGCGATGTACTAAGAGGCGATTGTTTCCAATCAAGGCAGCAGTTCAATTCGAAATGCGGATTACGGATTTAGCAGCGCACTAGGAGGCGATTGCTTCCAATCTAGGTAGCCGCCCATTCCGAAATCCGAAATCCGCATTCCGAATTCCTCCAAAACTCCTTAAACAATTTTTAAAAAACTTCGAACTTAAAAATTATCTTTGCTCCGAATGAAAAACTACCTGCGCCTCCTGCGTTATGTGAAATCGTACAAGCGGTATGCCGTTTTGAACGTGTTTTTTAATATGCTCTCGGTAGTGTTCTCGCTTTTCTCTTTGACGATGGTCATTCCGTTTTTGAATGTTCTCTTCGGTCAGCAACAAGTTTATGAAAAAGTATCCTGGACGTTTTCGGTGAAAGCAGCCTTGACGAACTTCAATTATTTCCTAAGCCAGTATGTAATCGAACATGGAAAAATTCCTGCACTCACATATATCTGTGTGCTCATCGTAATTCTTTTCTTTCTTAAAAATCTTTTCCGCTATCTTGCCATGTATTTTATTTCACCGATACGAAATGGTGTCGTGCGTGATCTGCGGAATAAAATGTATAACAAAATTCTTTTTCTCCCGCTCACCTATTTCTCCGAAGAAAAAAAAGGTGATCTCATGTCACGCATGACAAGCGACGTACAGGAAATTGAATGGAGCATCATGCAGTCGCTCGAAGTAATCTTCCGCGAGCCACTCACTGTTGGTCTATATCTGGCAACAATGGTCATCATGAGTCCGCAGTTATCGTTGTTTGTTTTTATTTTGTTGCCGATCGCCGGTGTACTCATCGGACAAATCGGAAAAAGTCTGCGTCGCACCTCATCGAAATCACAAGCAAAAATGGGTGTGTTACTTTCTGCTATCGAAGAAACACTATCCGGCCTCCGCATTGTAAAAGCATTCACTGCAGAACCATTTTTTCAAAACAAATTCCACAAAATCAACGACGAATACCGCAGACTGATGATCCGCCTCTATAGAAAACGTGATCTCACTTCTCCGCTAAGCGAATTTCTTGGTGCAGTGGTAATGGTCATCGTAATTTTCTTTGGCGGAAGATTGGTATTGGATGCCAGTCAAACGTTAGAGCCATCGGTATTTATTTATTTCATCGTCATCTTTTCACAACTAATTCCGCCGGCGAAATCATTCAGTGAAGCATACTCCAACGTTCAACGCGGTCTTGCAAGTGTGGAGCGCATCAATAAAATCCTGGATGCAGAAATAACTATCGCAGATAAAGAACACGCTCTTCAACTTACCGATTTCAATCATGCAATTGAATATCGTGATGTGTCTTTTGCCTATCACAAAGGTGGGTCAGGCTGGGTATTAAAAAACATCAATCTGAAAATCGAAAAAGGAAAAACAGTTGCACTCGTGGGACAATCAGGTTCAGGGAAAACGACTATCGTCGATCTTCTCCCGCGATTTTACGATCTCGAGCACGGAGAAATTTTCATCGACGGAGAAAATATCAACAACTACAAACTGAATGATCTCCGCGGTAACATGGGAATCGTAAATCAGGAAAGTATTTTATTCAACGATACAATTTTCAACAACATCGCTTTCGGTTTACATAGTGTAAGCGAAGATGATGTTTACAATGCTGCAAAGATTGCCAATGCACATGACTTCATCACACAGATGCAAGACGGTTACCAAACCAATGTAGGAGATCGGGGAGGTCGCCTGAGTGGTGGACAACGTCAGCGTATAAGCATAGCTCGAGCGATACTAAAAAATCCACCAATATTAATTCTCGACGAAGCCACTTCCGCGCTCGACACCGAAAGCGAACGCCTTGTTCAGGATGCTATCACCAAGTTGATGAAAAACCGTACAACACTTGTTGTTGCGCATCGTCTTTCAACAATCCAACACGCCGATGAAATAATTGTGATGCAACAAGGAGAAATCATTGAACGCGGAAATCATTTACAGTTGCTTGACAAAGGAGGAGTGTATAAAAAGTTGTACGAATTGCAGGCTTTTGTTTAATTGGTGAGTGGTGAGTGGTGAGTGGTGATTAGT
>CAYHCU010000198.1:0-5947 GCA_964355035.1 uncultured Flavobacteriales bacterium
TAATTTTACCAACAATTTTGTTCGCACAAACATGGCAATGGGCAAAACAAATTGGAGGGCCTGGTATGGACCGCGCCTTCGTTGGTCATGTAGATTTGCAACACAATAGTTATTTATATGGCTTATATGCTCGTCCTTATGCATCAACTTATTTTAACTGCTACCTTGAGGGTGATACAATGTTTGGATCAAATGCAAGTTTCATTGCAAAATATGATTTAAACGGCAATCTTTTATGGGTAAAAAACTGCAAGAGCCCTAACGGTATTATGACAATTCGATCATTTGTTTTTGATTCAGTTAATTCTGTTTTTTATATAACAGGAATATATAATTTGTCATGCAATATTGATACAGCCAATTTAGTCACCTCAAACAATTCAATCTTTTTAGCAAAATTGGACGAAAATGGAAATTGTTTGTGGGCTAAAAATGTGGGAGCGAATGCGTATAGTACATCAGCCGGCACTGCTTTAACCATTGACAATAATGGGGCTATTTATATGGCGGGAATTACAGATTTGCTCATTACAATTGATACAAGCACCATAACCCCCGGAACATTTTTAGCAAAATTTGATTCAAACGGAAATAGCCTTTGGGCGAAAACGAAATTTGGTTATTCAAATAGTAATCAATCTCAAATGAGAATTACTACATTACGTTATTTCAATAATAATATTTTTGCTTCTGGCCAGGCCTATACAACATCGATTATTGATAGTCTTATAATTGATACTATATCGTTAAGCAAGCCTTATGGATCAGGCTATGGATTAGTTTGTATGGATGCCGAAAACAGCAATGCAAAATGGTTAAAACTTGAAGGACATCCACACACGAATCCAAATGATCCTATGATGGATTTAGATTTCAATGGAAATATTTATTGTACCGGAACTTTTTATGATACTTGTCGATTTAGTCAAGATACTTTAATTGCAAATGCTTCTGTAAACGGCTTTGTTTCTAAGTATGATTCAAATGGAAATATGCAATGGGTAAAGCAACTGTCTTCTACTACTTTGATTGGGAGCTTTGGTATTAAAGCATTATCAGATGGTTCGTCGGTAATAACAGGTGGTTTTAGTGGTCAAGGAAATTTTGGAAGTTATAATGTTAATTCAAGTACTCCTCAGGATTTATTTATTTCGCGTTATGACAGCAACGGAGTTTGTTTAGGAGTTGACCATGCAGGAGTTGGTAGTGGGCTAAGTATATCAGCAGATGAAAGCAATGTTTACATGACCGGAGTTTTTCCTCCTGCACCTAGACCTTCAGATACGATCAATATTGCAGGTAGTACATTTATTAACTATGGGTGGGAAGATATTGTATTTGCCAAACACGACATGATTTCAGGAATTTCTGAAGAAACTCGCCAAGCCAACAACTCGCTTATCATTTATGCTAATCCAAATAAAGGCTCGTTCAGTTTGAAAATACCTGATGACTTTAAAAACGAACAAAAACTTACCTTGAATATTTTTGATAACAATGGTAAACTCATACGTCAACAATTTTTAAATATGAATGACGAACATCCAATACTTGATGTTTATGGTGAAGCGAAGGGAGTATATACTGTTACTTTAAGTAATACCAGAAAAAGGTATAATGGGAAAATGATTGTTCAATAGCAAATCGATTTAACGAATCAGGGAAAAGGAATTTACATCCTTAAAATAATTGAAGGCGACAAAATTACTCGAGTAACGTTGTGGTAGAATGATGCGTTAAATGGATGTAAAGAAAGTTTTCGGATTGGCGCTCTCTATTGCTTCAAAAAAACCTGTCTCCCTAACGTCTTCCCATTAGCATCATACATCTGCAGAAAATAAGAACCACCGGAGAACGACGATGTATTGATACTAATAACAGGATTATCTTCATTCAAAATTGTTTCTTCCGAGTAAATTATTTTTCCGGTAAGGTCAGAAATAACAACATGAACGATTTGTTTATTCTCTGTGTTAAAAATTATATTCAGTAAATCAGTAACCGGATTCGGATAGGTAGTTAATTGCAGAGATTTGTCTTTTGTTGAAATTGCTATCGTTTGTGAAATTGAAAACTTTCCGTCAAAGTCAGTTTGTTTTAAACGGTAGAAGGTTTTATTGTAAGGATGATTATCGGCAGCTTTATAATTTATTGCATAGCTGCTATTCCCTGCACCTTGAATAATTTCAATCCCGGAAAAGTTGATTCCGTCTGGTGAATGTTCTAAAGTAAAATATTGATTGTTGACTTCAGTTGCAGTTGTCCAGTTCAATAAGTTTTTTTCGCCATCATTCTTTCCATAAAAGGAAAGCAATTCAATCGGTAAGCTAATCGGTATAGATAATCCTGTTCCAAAAACACCAAAGCCATTCATCCCTCTTCTCATCGTACTTGAAGATGTGCTTAAAGGATCACATGAGCCGCTGAGTGCCCATGATAATGATGTAGGTGGAGAAACAGCACTCTTTAAAACGGTTGCAAAATTAGCTGTCGGAGTAAAATTGCGATTGCCTAAAATGGCATCGTACGTTCCGCTATTCGAATTTAAAGATGCATTGATGTTCCAGTATCCATTGTCGAGTACATTGGATAAACTATAATTGTATCCGACACAATCGTTCGAAACAGGACCAACCGGAATAGAAGCATAAGTCTGAAAATCTGCAAGCAGACTTGGAATTAGAGTATTACTTGTAAAAGAGATTGTAGCATTCTGAAATCCTTTCACCGGATGTCCCACCGGGAAATCATAACTTTCAGCAAATCCACTGATGAATCGACGTAGATATCCTTGAACAAAACTGGTTGTGCTAAAGTTGAAGACAGAAACCGGATTAGTATTTTGGACAGTTACTTCAAAACTTGGCGTAGTGATAATTTTTCCAAGTCGTAATTCTAAGTAACCGGTTGGCCCTATCAGCATATTTGATCCAACAAGATTTACTCCCGGACCTGAATTGTTGATGACTACATTTTCCAAAGTGAGAACTCCACCGGGGGAATAGTTTTGTGCAGACGACCCATTGAATTCAAGATAACCACCCGGAATAACATTTGTATATGTAGTGCTGCCAACCGAGTTTAAAAAGTTCCCTGCAACTTTAATATATTTATTATTGGAATTAAAGACGCTGCTCACATTTGACGTTGTCAAATTTCCGGCAATATCCATATCTGTAACTGTCGTTACAGCAGAACCGGTTTTTGTTATCGTCACATTCCCCAATTTATTATTTGCCGTCAACGAGCCATCAAACGCTTGAGCAACGGAGCCGTTATTCATTACAATAGTAGAAGTGGGAGAAACATTGATGGTTCCATAATTATTGAAATCACCACACACAGTAACAGTAACACCTGGATTGATAGTAAGATTAGCCCCTCCAAGAATATTTATTGATTGAACAGTTGTGTTTGCAGAGATCACGGGTTGCGTTACGGAAGGAAAAATATTTGCTGTCACGCCGCATGAAGGCGTATTGCAGCCTGCCCAATTTGCAACAGTTGCCCACGCAGAATTCGTTGCTCCTGTCCAATTGATTGTTGGTGCATTTCCAATTCCCGCTGTAGAACTTGAGAAGTCAAGCGTAAAGCCGCCGCTTGTATAGCTATAGTTAGAAAGCGCAAGTACAATTGTTTGTCCTGCAACAACAGGAAGCGGATCTTGAAAATTAAAACTACTTGCAGCAGCAGGAACAGGATTTTGCATACCGCAGTAATTTGATGCAGCTCCATTCCAGTTACAACGAACAGGAGCCAGCGTATTATTTGCAATGGCATTGCAAGAAGTATTGGTAATATCAAACATGATCCAGTCATAAAAACCAAGAGGATGTGTATGCGTCCAAGATAATAAGCCTGCCGTATTAATGTGAATGGAATACCATACAATATTTAATTCACCTGCCAAAAGACAACCGGAATTAAAGCCTGCCGGATTGATACTGGGATTACTAAAAGATCCCGGCGTTAGAATTTCAGGAATTAATCCGCAGCCAAAGAAACTTGTCGGTTGACTGATAACTTGATTTCCGCAAACCGGAATCGCTCCCAAACAATCCTGGTTATTAAAGCCAGCAACAGCGATGCTGTCAGAAGCAGTAATATTAAATGTGCCGGTTAAATTTCCTACACCATCAACGCGAATAAAAACTGTTGATCCCGGAGTTAAAGAATTAAGTTGAAGTCCGGCTTCCGTAGTAAATGATCCACAAGCTGAATTGGAATTATCGTTACATCCATCAAGTATAGGCACCAATGAATTACAAGTTCCTGTAAAAACATCTATCTGGTCATCAACAATTGAAATAATTTGAGTTTGTATTGACAGTAAACCTGAAGGGGGAACAATGGCTTTATACCAAACTGAATTGACGATACCGGGATCAAACCAGCAAGCAGGAATTGCCGGTTCTCCTGTTCCACTTGAACAATTATTGTCACCCAATACAATAGTTCCAAGCGGGAGATTTATTGCATTACAAGGAAGATCATTTAATGCACCTGAACCAAAAGAAGAGATGGCAAGATCATAACTAACAGCAGCCGGTGGAGCCCAACTATCAATTACAATATAGTAAGTGCCTGCAAATGGAAGAGTGATATCAGTTACCAACGGAGAAAAACCTCCATCCGTTGCAATACATGATCCTGATCCCGGACAACCGAAATAAACTTGGAAACCCATCATCGAAGTAGAACCATTGTTGATAGTAAGACTGATGCATTCATTTCCGGAAGAAACATATTTGTAAACTTTGTCTTCTCCTGAATTGTACACTGTAGCACATGTTCCGGGAGTTCCGGAGTTGTAATCATCTCCCATACATGCAGTAGTTTCATTCACGACAGAATAAGGAAGAGAGCTGATTACAACAGGATTTGCACACGTTGCCCCGACTGCTGCTGCGCTTACGGAAGAAATAAAAAGATTATCGTAATCATTGCAGATGCCATATCCATCTAATACTAAATAATAAGTGACACCGGCAATCACCGATACACACATGCTTTTACTCCCGTCAAAATCTTCAACATTGACAACACAGTTTCCCATTATACCTGAACACCCACCAACAGGACAATCATCGAACAGAGAAAGCGATGTTGCTGAAGCAAGTGGTGCGTTGAGATCAATTGTTACTTGACCGGATGTACTCGGAGTGAAAGTCCAAACGACATCTTCCCCATCTAAGAAGAAGGGATCATTGCAAACATTTGCGTTTAGGCTGTTGATGTCATCATTGAAACCACATGTTGTTCCGGGTCCACTGTTATATGGTAATGAACCGAGATTTATATTTCCGGGACCAAGATTGCAGGAAGTTCCAACTCGGGAAACAATAGAAACGTTATCGATAGCGATGGCAGGATTATTTCCTGTTACATTATCGTTAACCCATGTAAACACCAATCGTTGTGTAGTGCCTGCAAAATAACAAGGTAATTCAAGAGAGTCATTAAGCCAGGTCGTTTGATTTCTATAATTAGAATTAAGCGTGCCGTTATTTAATAATAGTCCCGCTACCGGTGTAATCGAAGTGGGGACCATTGAAACTTCCATGTAGTCTTCATTCGAACGGCCACGAACTTTATATTTGAAATAGAGTTTTATTAAATCTAAGCCTGCAGGGAAGGTAACATCTCTATAAAGGTGAACAACAGAGGTTACTGTTGCAGTATAATTATTATTTGCAGCTGCAGTTCCAACATAAGCACAACGTAGGCCGGTCTGACCGGTAACTGCAGTTCCGCACCACCACTGATTGGTTTGACCGGTATTTACTACAGTCCAATTATTTAATGCAAAAGTTGCTCCCGTTTCAAATCCACCGTCACCATTTCCATTTAAAACAGTTGTTTGAGAAAATCCATGAATTCCCAAAGCCAGGATCAACAATGTCGCAGCTATGTGTTTGAACCTTGGGAATTTCATGGCGTGTGTTAT
>CAYHCU010000199.1:0-5859 GCA_964355035.1 uncultured Flavobacteriales bacterium
CGATGAAAACAATCTGAGTTTTAACATTGATGGCTTATGGTATTCTGACCCACAACGAGTTCACTATTCATTTTTCATGGAAGCGTATTCAAACAAATGGGAAACCACCAAAGACAGAAGCATTGTTTTCTCTAAGTTATCGCCCGGGAATTATGTATTGAAAGTAAAATCATCCTTAAACAGCAGTTTTAAGAATGCAAAGGCCATAGAATATCGTTTCACAATTATTCCCCCCTTTTGGCAAACCTGGTGGTTTAGGATAGTAATAGCATCGCTGTTTGCAGGAATACTATTAATAATAATTCGACGAAGAGAAAATAGATTACGGAAACTTGACTTGCTACAAAAAGAAAAAATTGAATTTCAGTTTGAAACGTTAAAAAACCAAGTAAATCCACATTTTCTTTTTAACAGTTTTAATACCTTAGTAAATGTAATTGAAACCGACCCCAAAATTGCAGTAGAATATGTTGAAAAATTGTCTGAGTTTTTTCGTTCCATTGTAAATTACAGGGACAAAAATCTTATATTTTTGGAAGAAGAAATTTCGTTGATGGAAAATTACATCTTCATTCAGAAGAAGCGGTATGGAGGCAATCTTCGGATTAAAATAGATCTCACAAAAGAAAGAACATCCACATTTGAGATTCCTCCATTAACACTTCAATTATTGGCAGAAAATGCAATTAAGCACAATTCCATTTCGAAAGAAACGCCATTAGAGATATTGCTTATTTCAGAGAATAACAGATTAATAATACAGAATAATATTAATCGCAAGATCAGCAAGGAGAATTCAACAGGGATGGGCTTGCAAAATATTATTGGGCGCTATAAATTACTCACGAAAGATAAAGTAGAAATTGAAGAAACAGCAACTACCTTTACCGTTTCCTTACCGAGCATCAAAAACCAAAAGCCATGAAAGTACTAATCATAGAAGATGAAGAACCTGCTTCAACGCGATTAAAAAAAATGCTTTTAGAAGCAGAGCCGACTGCTGTTATAGTAGATGAAATTGTGAGCATAAAAACAGCAGTAGAATGGTTTAAGAATCACACTCCGCCGGATTTAATTTTCATGGATATTCATTTGGCAGACGGCAACAGCTTTGAACTATTTGAATTGGTAACCATAACTACACCGGTTATCTTTATTACGGCATATGACGAATTCGCTTTAAAAGCATTTAAAGTTAACAGCATTGAATATTTGTTGAAACCGGTTAAGCAAGAAGAATTGGTAAATGCATTAATAAAATTTAAAACATATTTCAGCACTAATTCAGCAGTTCCTGATTTGAGTAAGTTGATGGAAAACTTAAGAGATCCGAATTCACAATACAAAAAAAGATTTTTAATTCGTTACGGAGAGCACATCAAAACAGTAGACTCAGAAAACGTTGCTTATTTTTATACAGAAGAAAAGATCAATTTCATGAAGACAAAGGACAATCATTCCTACCATCTTGAGTATAATTTAGACAAGTTGGAAATGATGCTTGATCCGGAGAAGTTTTTCAGAATAAACCGACAGTTTATTATAAATATAGAAGCCATCGATCAAATGTTTTCATTTTCAAAATCGAGAGTAAAGATTAATTTAAAGCCACCGACAACAGGTGATACAATAGTAAGTACGGAGCGTTCACCATTGTTTAAAGAGTGGTTATCAGGTAAAGAATAGGTCAATTGAGTTTAGTTTGAAAGACTTCTAAAGGGGGTTAAGGAGTTTAAGAATAAAGGCCGCGAGCTTCTGAATTTAACGCTTTTCTTACACTTTTTACATGAAATATCACCTTCGGAAGTCAATTTTTCCCGTTCAGCATCCTTTATTAACACCATCAATGACTTACTCTGTAGATTTGTTTCATCAATTAGAAAAAGATGGAACGGACAAAAAAAGTATTCTTTGATTTTATTCTTGCAGGAATTATTTTCATTCTTGTTTTAGCTGTGTTTACATTAAGTTCATGTAAACATGAGTCACCGGTATATCCTAATGCAACTGATGATTCTGAGAATAATAATGGAGGAGGAAATAACGGAGGAGGAAACACAGGCGGTACGAATTGCGACCCCAATTTAGTTTACTTTGAACAGCAAATTCTTCCTTTGATCGTAAGTAATTGTGCACAAAGTGGCTGTCACTCAAATCAGGATCATGCAGAAGGAATCGCACTAACCAATTACGGAAATATAATGAGTGGTGGTGAAGTACGGCCCGGAAATCCAAATGGAAGTAAATTATATGAAGTAATAACAACCTCTGATCATGGAGATAGAATGCCCCCAGCTCCACAAGCGCCATTAACATCAATTCAGGCAGGACTAATTAGTCAGTGGATTCAACAAGGAGCACAAAATAATTCTTGCCAGAATGCTTGCGACACAACGAATGTCACCTACAGTGGGACAATATCTCCAATTGTACAGAATTATTGTGTAGGATGTCATAGCGGAGGGTCACCAAGTGGAGGTATCGGAATGTCGACCTTTACAGAAGTCAATTCAATGGCACTTGATGGCAGCTTGTATGGAAGCGTCAATCATTCAGCGGGCTATTCACCTATGCCAAAAGGAAGTAATTCATTAAGCACTTGCCAAATCGATCAGATTAGAATTTGGATTGCTGCAGGTTCACAAAATAATTAACCTATGAGAAATCTGATTCGTACACTATTAGTTTGTCAAATTACGTTTGGGTTATCATCTTGTTATTATGATGTTCAAGAAGACTTACACCCGGGAATAGCAAATCAAGCTTGTGACACAAGTGTAGCCTTGTACTCAATTCAGATAAGAAGTATTATGCAGAATAGTTGCAATTCCTGCCATAATGCAGGGAATGCAGCAGCAGGGATAAAGACCGATAATTACCAGGATTTAAAAACAATAGCAAATAATGGTACATTGAGAGGATCAATAAATCACGTATCCGGATTTCGACCAATGCCTCAAAACATGGCTAAATTAGGGCCTTGTGAGCTTCAACTGGTAGATAAATGGATCAGAGAAGGTACAGTGAATAATTAAAATTAGATGAAGAAATGGATTCTGTAAGCGAATTCATATAAATACCAAATTCAACCAAAATTCAACCTTAAATTTGTTGACAATGAAAAAGAAAATATTCCTCGTGCTCGGGTTAATGATATTAACCGGTGCAGCAGTTGGCTTCTACTTATTCAATAAGCCACACCAAAGTGTATCAAGTGCGACACCTGATTTCAAATTTGTATCCGCTGCTATCATTGGAGAATTTGAAAAAGACGAAACAACAGCCAACAAGAAATATCTTGGGAAGGTTGTCGAAGTCTCCGGAATAGTTGCAGAAAAAACAAAAGATGAATTGGGTAAAATAAATGTAACAATTCAAGGCGCGGATATTGCAGGGATTGGTTGTGTTTTTGAAGCAGCAGCTCAAGAATCTGCATCAAAATTAAAGGAGGGTGATGAAGTAAAAATTAAAGGAATCTGCACAGGCATTTTAATGGATGTTGTTATGGTAGATTGCGTAGTAGTAGAAGATTAAACAGTTTTTAAGCTAACCAATTAATAAAATTAATAAAATAAACTATGAAAAAAATATTGTTTGTCTTTGCTCTTACCTTGACCACAGTTTTCACGTTTGGTCAGACCAGATTTTTAACAAAAAACGGTAAGATTTATTTTGATTGTACGACACCTTCATCTCCAGAAAAAATTGATGGTACCAATGTCAAAGTAACAAGTGTAATCGAGGCATCTACAGGTGCAATACAGTTTATGTTGTTGATGCGAGGCTTTGCTTTTGAAAGAGCACTAATGGAAGAGCATTTCCACGAGAACTATGTTGAATCGGATAAATTTCCGAAAGCAGATTTCAAAGGGACAATTACAAATATGAGTACAATTTCACTAAGTAAAGATGGCGCCTATCCGGCAACCATCAAAGGGCAAATGACTATTCATGGTGTAACAAAAGAAATGACAGCAACAGGAACGATTACAGTAAAGGGCGGTGCAATTACGAATGCAAAATCAGAATTTAAACTTCCACTTGCGGACTACAATGTAGAGATTCCTTCAGTAGTAAAAGATAAAATAGCAAAAGATGCGAAGATCACAGTTGATCTGAGCTTTCAGCCCGTAGTGGCAAAATAAAGACAGGGTTTATAAATTAGGTGTTCATGTGGTTTACCCTCTTCAGCAGAAATGTTGGAGAGGGTTCTTTATTTGTGGTAAGTGGTAAATAGAGAGTGGTAAGTGGTTCGTTCGTGGTTCGTGGTTCGAAGTTCTGAAATCAAAATGTGATTCCGAATAATTTATCGAGAGAGTAAATGTCATGAGAAAAAGGAATTACCCAGAGAATAAGAACGAAAGCAAAACGGGGGATAAAATATTGCATATCCCACATAGCCTTTATAGAAGAAAAAGAAAAGGCAACAAATACAAGATCAACAGAGAGAAGAGCAAGTGTGCAAAACTTGAATAATCCAAAGAACAAGAAAAGACCACCAAACATTTCGGTAAAAGAAGAAAGTATAACCAAAGGTTTTAGTAAAACATTTGGCAAAAAAGACTTTTTTATTGGATCTTGAAACGTCAGTACAACATTGGGAATTTTAACCCTAAATATTTTGTCGTATCCCTGGAAGAAAAAAAGAATACCGGTTACTGTTCTCAGGAGTAAAGAAGCAATATCAAGATTTTCCATTAGAAATAATTTTAGACAAAGTTACATATTATTCAAACCTGATTGATTTAACTTTAATGCGAACAACAAGAGTGCGGTTGATAATTCACCCCTCTAAAAATTAGCCATACCCCCATTACCAAAGCGATATAAGGGACAGCAAGGCGAATATACCTTTGGAATTTGAAATTCAGCATATGGCCGCTAATGGCTAAAAACAGCATCATAGGAACAGTACCTAATCCAAACAGAGCCATGTAGCCCATGCTTCCTTCAATGCTACCCATAGCCAAAGATGCACCTAAAGCAAGGTAAACAAAGCCACAGGGTAAAACTCCATTTGCCAAACCAATACCGAGAAGAGAATAACGGGATTCCGAATTAAGAAGTTTTCTAAAAAGAGATTTTAAATTACTTGTTAATTTATAAAAGGCACCATTGAAAGGTTGAATTTTAGTTGAAATGAGCGGAACACCTGCAATAAGAACAATAGAAATTCCGGATACAATTGAAATTGTTTTTTGGAATCCTGTAAAGGCAAGCGATCTTCCGAATAAACCAATTACAGCGCCTAAAACAGAATAGGTAATAATTCGTCCAAGGTTATAAAAAAGTTTTCCTTCAAGAGCAGACCTATTTGCTTTTTTAGGCAACGTAAGAGCGATTGGGCCGCACATACCTGCGCAGTGAAAGCTTCCCATAAATCCGAATAAAAAGGCAGTTAATATCCACATAACATCGAATTAATTCAACAGTATTTTTTCTTCTGAATAATATTCTTTCACTCCATCCACGTATGAAATTTTAATGTTCCAACGACCTGACGGCAATTTTTCTGTTGAAATTTGCTGGGTTAATTTTTCATTTAACTTCAGGGTTACTTCAAAATCATTGGCAGCATTATCAGGTTTAAAGAAAGCAATTTTACCGGTAAGTTTTGAATTTTCAAAAGTATCAGGAAACTGAATTGTAACAACTCCTATACCAACTACAACAGCTACTTTCGTTTGAAGGTCAGAAGAATTAGACAATCTATTTATTTGTTTTTGATATTGAATTTCCTGGTCATAATAATTCGCACTAACCAGATCAATATTTTGTTGAGTGCATTTGTACACAAATGTTAAAATAAATAAAATAAAGATTTTAGGTTCTGTATTACAGAATGAAAACAGTCAATTG
>CAYHCU010000200.1:0-5849 GCA_964355035.1 uncultured Flavobacteriales bacterium
TGTTTCTCTCAATAAATCACCATCAAAGAAACTGGCAAACCAACTTCCATAACTTACACAGGAATATCTATCTTTTCGCCATCCTGACTCTTCTTCTAATTTAATATTTCCACCACTCAGACTCATCGTCAAATTAACACACTCATTTACAAGAAGGGTTGTTTGTATATATGGGGATTTGAAAAATGCCTTAACACCTAATTCGTCATCAGCTATTAAAACCTCTTTGTTATTTTCCATTAAGAAACTCTCTGCTTCTTGTTCATCAATCAAAAATGCAAACATCTTTTGTTTCAATTTTTCTCTAAAGCTAACCGCAATTTCAGAGTTCAATTTTGAAGTTCCTGATATTGGGTAAATACAAGGTTTTGCATTCAGCCCCAATGTTCTTTCACTCAACTCAAGAAAAACTTTTTCTTCAATCGATGGATGAAACATTACTGTCATTGCCTCATATTCTAATCCCCTTTCAGAATCCTTTGTTATCATTCCTAGTTGGTCGAAAATCGAAATTCCTGCGTTCAGCATATCCAGAACAATATAATCAGATTCAAAATCATGATATAATTGTTTCACCCTCAATCCCTGAGTTACAGTATTCGCACCCGTATGAGACTCTAAATAAGACAATTCCCTAGTATATCCTTTTGAAGTTGGTAATAATCTTATACACGCTAAAATTGTGAGGTCATTTGCCTTGCCTGACCGGGTGGCAATATCTACGCTCAAAATACGAATTTCACCTTCCGCACGATGAACACCATAGGGATTCTTTTTGGGATTATAATTATCATTTCTCTGAGGATAAAATCCTTTTTTTACATGTCTAAGTTTTGTAAACATGGAATACTTATAAAAACTATTGGTTGATTCTCCCTGTGCGAGATTTTCATATTCCATTAAAAAGATACCGTCTTCCATCTTAGACTTTTCTCTGGCAATTTGCTTTGGTGTTTTGATTCCATGATACAAACTAATTAAATAGTCCGTAGCAAAGAAAATAGAATTATCCACACCATCAATCATTCTTTTTATTGCTGTCAAGGTTTCTTGATACCACCACATTGATTTGAAATGTGCTGAACTTATGAATACGTCACGAGGCTCTTCAATCAAATGACTATATTCAGCGTTCTTAATGAAGGGTGGCATTCTTACACTCGCAAAAGGACGAAGTACCGCATCTACCACATCTTTAGGAATAATTCTAAACTCATCATAAATAATAAGTTGGGCGCGTTTTCCGCGAGCCGATTCTTTTGAAGCTACCACTCTGATACTAGACCCATTGTGAAAAATAACCTCATAGTTGTTTGTGTTTGTGGTAATCTTTTCAATTTCTCTTTCTAAATTCGGAGATGAGTTAACCATTCCCTGAATTTTTTCAGATATGATTGTTGAGGCTTGTCCAATCGTTGAACTAACAACAACAACCAAACTTCCGGGATAAAGAATACATCTACAAACAGCGTATAAACCTATAACCCAAGATTTTGCCGCCGCACGAGAACAAATACCAACGAATGAGTCCGAGATTCCGAGTAAAAAAATCCATAGGACTTGGTACGGAAAAAGTTTTATTTCCAGATACATTTCAACAAACCTATGAAGATTTTTTCTAAAAAATGTATTCCAAAGTATAATCCTTTCTCTTTTTTGTTCCGTTATATCTTTCTCTCTCACCATTGATTTTGGCTTTGAAAAAGAACTTTTCCCTTTTTCAGAATTCTTTGAATAATCATTTTTATAATTAGAATGAGAAGGCATTATTCACCTTCCTTATCCTCTAAGGGGATAACAATATCTTCAATGTCGGTATCTTCTTTCTTTTCTTCATCCAACAGTTCTAAATTTCTACTAGAACTATAAAAATTAATTGCTGGTCTTCTAATATAATTTTGAAAATAAATATCAATGTTATCAAAATCTTTAAATAATTCTTTATCCGCAAAATATTCAGCAGGAGTTGTTTCCTCAATGTTCTTTATAAACATTCCCCAAGTTTCCTTACCTGTTCCACTACTCGCCTGATTTGCTTTTGCGGGGTCTAAGGCAGAAACCTTCATTGCATCAAGCAACTTTTTCAACAAAGCACTTGTATCCCTATCCTCAATTCTTGCTTTCTTCATATCTAATTGAACATAACAAATTTCCTTCAATAAGACTAATTCAGCATAGGTATCACACTTATGACTTTGTTTCCAATTAGATAATTCTCTTTCTAGAAATTCATAATCATCTCTTGTTAGTCCATCTCCCCAAGTGCTTTTTAGTTCAGAGATAGTATCTTCTGTCTCGCCCTCTAGTTCTTCTTCTATAACATTTTCTTTTGAGAAACTGCTGGTTTCATATTCGAAAGTTCCAGCTATACCTTCATTCAAACTCAAGAATCTTCCTAGATGGGCTTTATAGATTCCAAAAATTTCTATTTCTTTACCTTCAGCCTCTTTTTTTGCCAAATGTAATTTCAAACTATCCACTACCCTTTCACTATATAAGATGTTGAGTTTTTTGCATGTTTTATAAACAGCCTCATTCATATTATTGTTTGAGGAAACCAAGTATCTATTAAAAATTTCATTCACACATTCCTTGCAGACACTCAAAAGAAGATTTTTATCTAAATCTAAATCGAGAGCCGTGTGGAAATGTGCTTGTTTCTTGCTTTTCATACACTTTCTGCAATAGACAAGTGTTTCTTTTATTTCCTCAGATTGTTCTTCCTTTACAATCAATCTGCGACTTTTCAATTTAGCCATAATATTCTCCTCTTTCAAATATATATTACCTTCATCGGGACTTCGATACCCGAATCTCCCACCTTCCTCTGATGGGATGCTTCCTTGCACTATGAAGGACTTCCAACACTAAGTATTTTATAAAAACACAAAACCCCGCTCCCTATAATCAGAAGCGGGGTATTCCATGAAACACTGAACATTTGTGCATTGGTTATTTTTCTAATATCAGGTTAGTTTCGGGCAAGCCCGAAAGACCAAGAGGCATTCAGTGTATACTCTAAATAAAAGTTTCCCCCTCAAATAAATTATCAATTATTTTATCCCCATAAAAAATAAAAAATTTATTTATAACATCTTTCCTTACATCCTTTTGTTTTACACTCCAGCAGAATCAGGTCGTTCATTGTAATTTCTGGAGTAACAACCTTAAAGGATTTTTTATTACACTTCGGACAAACGATGGATTTTAAATCTATCTCTCGCTTTGGCTTGACATAGTTTTTTATCCATTCTTTTATTGTTCTTAGCCTATATTCTTTTTCGTCCTCTTCTTCCATAAACCCCTCCTATTTTTAAAATATAAATAAAAGGCTTATTTTATCAGTTTTTTTAAAAAAGTTATTTAATAGAGCCATTTATATATCTTTTATGTTTTTTCTTTATTTTATAATCTTTTATTTCAAAAATTATAGCTAAAAATAAAATATAAAGATAAACAACAGCACCTTCTATTTTTTTCATTAATCAACTCCAGAGAACCAAATATCTCTAATTCCTTTTTCCGAATCCCACAGGAAAGAAACAACAGATTTCAAAGCACCGGTATATCCATTTTCATAATGCCAAGTATCGGTGGTTGTAAGAGAAGGAAGAAATCTAACTTTGACACCATCTGCCTCAATCACGCTTTCATGATGAACATGACCAGAATGAATTTCACAATACTTACTGTTTCCATATTCCTGTCTAATTTCACGCTGAGGAAGGGTTGTTAAGTTTTTCTTGGGCATGTCGCCATGAACCCAATAAACTAAACCTTTTCCGATAACCCTAAATTTCCTATCATCGCTACCAGAATCAATTGAAACATTCTTTGAATTCCGATAATAAAATTCCAAAGCCTTACCACAAGTATATGATGTAATTCTATCATGATTTCCATGAATATTAACAAAATCAACTGGAGCAACCTCAGATAATCTATCGATTGCAGAAATCAACAATTCAATACCTTCATCAAACATTGCAGGAAAACCAGTTCCAGATTCAATCTGTGTTCCGCCCGTAGTGGTTCTACCATGCGTGTCATAATGATAAATATCTCCTAGTTGAACTAGAATAATTTTATTTATTTTTATATGTTTTGTTCGATTAATAATGTCGGTAATAACCAAATCAACTTTTTCTTGAATTGTCAATCCTTGTTCTCTTGGACTATTACCTACATGCAAATCAGCTAAGTTTATTTCTAAAACAAAACCATCGGAAAAAGGTAAACTTTTTACTGGAATGATTTTCTTATTTATAATTCCATTTTGTTCTTCGAGTTTTTTAAAGAAGGATTCAATATCCTTTATCATTATTCCAGAAGGCATAACTAAAGGCGACACCGTAATCTTCGACTGTAACATCACATAAGGGTCACTATCTTTTCTTGGCATGTTCCACATATTATTTTTATATGAAACAACACGCCATTCTTTAGGGTCGAGTCCATGAGCTACCATTACAGCAATCGGGTCTTTGGAATCAGCCTCAAAAATCTTGATTAATTTTTCACTCGTTGTTGTACCATTGGCATTATATTCAATTGTCTGTTTATTGTTTAGTGGGATTTCTTCTGTCTGTGGTTGTTCTGGTTCAACAAAACCTTCTTTAATAATATCATCATCATCTTCCAAGATTGGTGAAACTTTGTCCTTAATTCTGAACCATCTATCGCTAAGAATTTTTCCAGATAAAACGCCATGTTTTTCGGCAAGGTCGTTCCATGTAAGGTCAATCTGCCCTTCCTGTTTTAATTTGCAATCGTCATATAATGATTTTTTCAAATTTATTCTCCTCTAACAATATATAAGTATAAAACAATATTTACGATACATTGTCACTAATGTATCAAAAGTGGCAATATATCGCATTGAAATTACCTAATCCTAGAACTTCTACGTTTTGAATCCACTCTCTTATAATTGTTTGTTAAAGAGTGACAATTTGGACACAATAATTCTACATTGCTAAGTCTGGAATTTTTATAATCTCCATCAATATGATGCATGTCTAAACATACCGTATTTGATGTTGGGTTTTCCATTCCCCATCCACAAACCGAGCATTTAGAGTCGTATTTTTTCATCAAGTATTCACGAAGAGAATCTTTTGAAACCATACCATTATTTTCTATTATAATTTCCCTGTATTTTCGTTTATACTCTTTTGCACACTCCGTAGAGCAAAATACAACTTTTGCATTTTTTATTCCGCAGTTTATACAAAGAAACGGAACGGTATCTAAACCATATTTTTCAAGTATTTTCCTTCTTGTAATGGCTGACTTAGATTCTCCATTTTCTTTCCAAAAACGAGAATTATATTTAGAATTTCTTTTTCTATTGCTAAATACAGCCCCGCAAGATTGTGAACAAAAATCATTACTTCTTTTATTATATTCTATTGCTCTCTCACATTCCTTGCATAGTTTAGGATTCTCGCAATATTCTTTCCTTTTGAGTTTCCCTTTTTCTATTTGAACCATTCTTCCAATTTCTAATTTAGATAATGCTTTTTGTTTATTTTCTTCTGATTTATAATTTCCTAACATTTTATTCCTCGTACCTCAAAAATAAATAAAGGAAAGATGAGGTCTATCTTTTCAAATGGGTAATTAAGCCATTCTATTCCTTTATTTTAGAGCCTTCAGAGAAGAATCGAACTCTCGACCTCAAATTTACAAAATTTGCGCTACTACCAACTGAGCTATGAAGGCATTTATAATTTAAAACATAAAACAAAACAATAGACAAAGAGTTTCAGCCAAACACGTTTTCTAGGCAATCCGTAGATTCCTAACCACCTGCAAGTGGACGGTTATTTCCCTTATTTGGTAGGGTA
>CAYHCU010000201.1:0-5840 GCA_964355035.1 uncultured Flavobacteriales bacterium
TAGCAGCAATTTAGTTTGCTGCTAAGTTTTTTCAACTAACTTTGGGACAACCTCTATTTAGTAACATCTGATTTTACTTATTCTTAATTTATAAACTCTTATTAAAATTACTTCCATTTGCAAATACCAACGCAAAATGGTATGTAATAAGTAAAGAGTATTTTAAGCATTATTTTAGATGTTGCCTCTGGAGCAATCAATAGGCTTTAGAGGTAACGTCTAAAATAATGAATCATGAAAAAAGAAAATGAAATGTTCTGGTATCCAATAATATGTGCAAGTTTCGTATCATTAACCATTTTGCTATTACCTTCAAATTGGGCTGCGGCCTTAATGGGGTTCGGCGCTACTGGTATTATGTGTTTATTTATTCAATCAGTGAAAAAATAACTATACAGCCTCTAAAATGAGGCTGTATTTATTTGACAAAATTTCTGTGCTAATTTTTTCTTTTTATTTCAATTGGAGAGTATACTCTTTCTCGAATTTTTAAATTTTGAATTGTTTCACTAACAAGTAAAGTACTCCCATTAAATTCTATGTATGTTTCAATGGTGTATAGTTTATAAATACTAAATGGTGATTGCCAATTTGGAAAAGGAACATCCTTTGTTATTGAATTGCCAGATGTATTTGAGAAAGAAATGGCATCACATGCGCTTGTGTGTAATGACTTATGTGTATTTGGATTTTGTTCTCCTAGTTCTTTGTAAATACCATTACTATCTTTTATTTTGAACGAAACGGTAAATGATTTATCTTTTAAATATTTTTTTAATGTGTCAATACCACTCAAGGTGTAGCTAATATTTATTTTATTAACTTTGGTCTTGTCAGTAAACTTTGTTCGATCGGTATATGCCTTAATACTTGTCACATGAACATGGCTCAATATATTATTAGCTATTTTTACAGAATCTCGTTCGTTTCTATAAAACTTAACACTGTCGTCTTTTACTTTATTGTCAGTTTCATTTTTTATAATTAGACTTTCTAGCATTGCCTTTTTGTCTATTAAACTATCACCAGCTTGATGTAACATATTTTCTAAATTTTGTTTTTCCCTCTTCAAATCCTCTAAATCATCTTGAAGAACGTTTTTGTCTCCCATCGCGGTATTCATATTTTTTTCAGCTATTGAAATTCTTGCTTCGGTGGCAGCAATTCGTTGGTTCAGGTTTATGGTGTCTTTTTGAAGTTGGAGCAATTCTTCTTTTGTTTTTTCGACTTCTGGGTGCGATTTAATATAGCTTGTTTCGTGGCAGCCACAATTAATCCCATATTGTTGTAAAATTGGAATGTTAGGTATTTTTCCCCAGATGCAAAGTAATAAACCAAGAATAAATAAAAACACAATAACAACAACTACCTTCGCTTTAGGCGAAAGTTTGTTTCCAATTTCATTTATGGGTTCTTCCGAAGTGTTAGGCATAATAATTTTATATTATTTAAATAATGAAGAGTTAGATTGAAATCAATTTAAGCTAAGCAAGAGTTTTTTTATAATTTCATTTCAATAGTAATTATTTGGTTTCGTAGCGGCAATAGTATTTATACGATATTCTCAAACCTTGCTACACTGAAAAAAATGGCAAAGAAGATTGGTGAGGAAGAGATAGGGTTATTGTGGATGTTCTCATTTATTGACACGAAAAACACAATTTCCTAGGGATAAATGAATGATGCTTTTAAATTTTTTTAACAGAACGGCGAGAAACAAATAGCGCAAGTTCTAGTTGAACCTGCGCTATTGCACTCGTTACTAAATCAAACCACTACTTGATTCAGATTAATCCCTCTTCTGTGAAGGAAAAATATTCAGAACTTGTGAGAATCAAGTGGTCTAACACAGATATTTCAAGAAGCCTTCCTCCATCAACAAGATTCTTCGTGAGTTGTTTATCAGAGGCGCTTGGCTGCGTGTTGCCTGAAGGGTGGCTATGCGCAATAACAATCCCAACTGCATGACAAGTGAGCGCTGTTGAAAATAGCAATCTTGGATCAATGACCGTTCCGGATATACCACCAACGGAAACCAAGAACCAACCTAGAACTCTGTTAGCTCTGTTAAGGAAAAGGGCATAGCATTCTTCCCTTAGTTCTATGGAAGGGGACCATATCTGACGGAAGATTTTCTCTGCATCCTTTGCAGATGTAATTTGAGGCATACTACTGAATTGGATTTCAGATTTGTAAGAGATAGTAATTTCTCTTGCGGTAAGATTCGGATTCTTTTTCATGCTTTTTCTGTTTTTGGTAATGCGCTTTTCTACAGCTTAGAAATTAGCGGAGCAAAAGGAAATTGGAATACAGGAAGCATGAGGATATGCCGAGAAAACTTTTGATCTGCTAATTTCTAAGATGTTCTTTTGCATTCACCAAAACAGGATAAACATGAAGGCCGAATTGAAATTGGGAGAAAAATATCTTTCATGTTTGATATATTTTTAAAATAAATTACACAAGTTCAAAAGTCCCTTTTGGATGACGCAAAAAGATGTATTAGAAATGTTGTATAGGCAAATAGGTGGGTAAAAGGTGAAGTTCTAGCCCTCACTTTCATAGGTAATGCATAAATAAATTAGTATTCAATCAATTTGCTATAAATGGCAAATTGTTCTATCTATTTACAAATTCCCTAGAGTGGTATGCTTTTAAAAAAAGTTCACTCACAATTTAAAAGCAAACAAAATGAAAGAAAGAAAAACAATTGATGTGTACCAGATGGTTACAGATCAAATTATCTCGCAACTCGAACAAGGAGTTGTTCCATGGAGGAAATCTTGGGCTGACACCGGTCTTCCACAAAATCTTATTACAAAGAAAACATACAGAGGAATCAATGTCATGTTACTCAACTCACTTGATTATGCAAACAAAAATTTCTTGACTTTTAAACAACTCAAGGAAATAGGAGGCTCCATTAAAACAAGAGAAAAACCTTCGATGATTGTCAATTGGAACCGGTTTGATGTAGAAGACAAAGCTTCTAATGAAGTTTTAACGGTTCAATCCTTGGTGTATCATTTGGTGTTCAATGTTCAACAGTGTGAAGGTATCCCGGAAAATCTAATTCAAACTGAAGGGGAGAAGAGCTATAATCCAATCAAGCTCTGTCAGGATATCTTTGCTAACATGCCTAAAAGGCCCGAGATCAAGAGCAAAGGGCAGAAAGCGTATTATCACCCAGGAGAGGATTTCGTGAATGTGCCAAAGATGAAGACATTCAAGTCAGTTGAAGATTATTACGGCATCTTGTTCCGTGAATTGATCCATAGCACAGGTCATTCATCCAGGTTATTTCGCAAAGAGCTTAGCGAGCACCAACCACTAGAGTTTCCGGCTTACTCAATCGAAGAATTAACTGCGGACATCGGCGCGTGTTATTTGAAATCCGCCGGTGGTATTCTTGATGAAGAAATAGAGGACAATGTTACATACATTGATGGATGGTTGGAAAGGTTGAAGAGCGATAAAAAGCTCATTGTCCATGCAAGTATGGAAGCACAAAAAGCAGTTGATTATATCTTAAATGCTCGTTCAACTGATAACCTTGGAGGTTGTGAATTCAGTTAATTTGTTTGAAAAGTATAATTTACCATTTCGAATAAAAAAGCCTGATCTTAGATCAGGCTTTTTGCTAATTTATTTTCAATGAAAGTAACTTACTCATCAATTCAAAAAGGCTTGATGAGTCATGGTATAGTTTTGAATTGCATGCATCATTAATTTTGTCGAAATCAATTTTAAGACTTGAAATATAACCTTGCTCATCTCTATAGTTATATCTAAATGTAATAATTTCAATAGGAAATTCGCCATTTAATGCATTTGATCTAATTCGGAATGTTAGATCCATTGAGCTTTCAATTAGAAAAATCAATATCCCGTAATTCTTGCCTTGGAATATGATATTTTTTTTACGCTCGTCATTGTAAACCGAGACAGAAAAGTTAAAATGGCCAACAGAAACTTCTCCTAAACGCGTTTGGCCTATCAAACAAGATACCTTCATGGCTAAATACAAATATCTTTTGCTCAGTGAATCTGGTAAACTTATTTCTGTTTGGTTTTGATTGGAATCTAAATTAGTCAAGAATGGTTGAGTGTCACTTGCTTTTGTTTCTTGTAAACTAGTAAGAAGCAAAGTTAGGCAAATGACAATGCGATTTGGATATTTTATCATATTGTTGATTTTTAAGTGTTAAATATTACTGGCTTGCTCAAAACCCAATATTCTTAGGTTCTCGGCGTGCCAGTAATTTTCTTAAAAATCATAAATTTTGAAGGTACTTTTACCTGGTAAAATACTATCACAGAACTTATGCAGATGTCAATGGTTGTCCATAGAGGCACCAAAAAAGTGAATTAGAATTACGACTTTGCGGTACTTGCCACTAATTTCATTCATCACAACCTTGTTTAAGTGATATTGATTATCGTTTTGTATTGAAGGCGTTTTTTTTAGTTGTTCTCTCGCATATCCTGCCCGGTAAAGAGCTAATTTTGAATTATAGTCAAAAGGGCCAATCTTGTGTGTCTTAAAATCTAATACCCCATATTTCGATTCATCATAATGAGGTTTGTGTCTAAATTTTAAACCATCAACCCAGCCAGTTATATCTATTGAAATCGAATCAAAATTTAAATTTAAAATTGTGTCAGTCAAGGTACTTATCATGAAAAAATGCAATAGTTCCAAAGCATGGTCGATACCACTGTAGCTTGCATTTCCAGGTGGAAAGTTGAAATGCATAAAATTTATTCCTAGGTTTTCAAATTTGTTTGAAGATGTCATTCCGCATTCGAAATTGAGTGAAAAACTATTTGGTAAAACCGGATTAGTATTGATGCGAGATTCAAAATTTGGCATTAAATTATTTTGAATATATAAGTTCGCCAGTGATTGAAAACGGTTTTTTATTTGATCTTGGACAAAAAGTTGAAATTCTGTATTGTCTCCTTGTTTTATTAATTCGCTAAGGCATATTTTTGCTTTCGTATTCAATTCCGGCGATTCAGGATTTACTTCCAACCCAGTTTTATAGTAATGCAATGCCTTTATGCAGTTTTGAAAATTGGCAGCACTATCCCCATTTGACAATCCAAAATCAAATATTTTTTCTGTACATAATAGTATTATTTCCCTTGCACGTTTGGTTTGCCGGATATTGTATGCATTTTGTGCAAATTTCAACCCATTTTGGTAGTCCGATTTAGTTAAATAATTTTCAGCTTGAGAGACTACAAATAAATATGTTGTGTCGGACATTATATCGACAATTAAATCATGAAGCGCAGTGTATCCAAAGTGGCGTGATATTATTTTTTGCTCTGCCCTACTGATCTTTTCGTATTTTTCATTGAGCATTTCAGCCGCTTCAATTGCTTTTTTTGCATTCTGCGTACAATAATGATAGTAACACGCTTTGATAATATAAGAAGAGACTGGAAACTTCTTATTTGCATATTCAGATTTATTACCTGTTGATCCTTGATTGGATATAGTATTGCCAAATAATCCAACACAGTAATAGTTCAATAGATTGCAGCCATATTTTTCAATGGTGCTAGCAACATCAAGTGCTCGTGAAATATATTTTTTCCCAGACAACTTTTTAGATTCAGTATTTACTAGATTTGGAGTTTCTAATTTTGAAAAGCAAGCATGAAAAACCTTTACTTCTTCTTTTAATAAACTTAATTTTCTTTTGATTTCAGGAAGATTTATTTTTTTAAATGTGCAATATTTTAGGAGAGGGCCATATGATGACGAGAACGGACTATTTATTAAACCACCACTCAATAGTCCAACAACATATTTTTTTGAATTTTTTTCA
>CAYHCU010000202.1:0-5790 GCA_964355035.1 uncultured Flavobacteriales bacterium
TTCTCTATCCTCCTTCAAGACGCATTTATGCGTCTCTACTCTATTCTCTATTCTTTCTTCTTAAGCTTCCGTGCCTGACTGATGCCTTCGCGGAACATCTGCGGATAGCGGATCCGGATGTGCCTGAGATGAAGGGGCCTGATCCTGAGCATGTCGCGGATATAAGAAACGAAGTGCCTGTGGGTCTTTTCCTCATAGATATCTGAAATCGTAATCAGAATTCCGGTTTCCTCAACCATGCCAAACTCATCATTTACTGCGGTTCCAAAGGTCTTCATCGTTGGGGACAGGCTCATATAGGAGTTAATGAGCGGGGGGATACGCAATCCGAGGGTCCGAATTTCCCTCGACAGGATTTTATAGTCTTCTTCGTACGAGCCGCCACTGAATATCGGGGTGAGGTAGTCAAGTTCATTGGGTTTCAGGAGCGGATTGATGGGCAGGAGCATCCGTTCCGGATCGGGAAAATATTTTTGCAAAAAGAAGAGAATCATATTACGACCCTGGGCGTCATAATCGGTATACATGGCAAGTTTAATACTATTTAGTTAGGCGAAGGTCGTGGTTAACTTTAATCGGTAGCGGAGGTCGAAATTTAGAATGTATAAAGGGGGTCAATTAGAACGGAATTCCAGTCAATTCAGTGTAGTTTTTCATGTATAAGTTATACGGATTGGGTCCAAAACAAACAATTTTTACTAATTCTATCATCTTGTGTTCTTTTAAGAATCCTAAAATTTCATTTAACGCAATTTTTGATGCTCTATCGATAGGAAAACCGTAAGCACCTGTACTTATTGATGGAAAAGCAATTGTCCTAATATTATTTTCTATCGCAAGTTTTAGGCAATTTTTATAACAACTTGCTAATAATTCCATTTCGCTATTTTGACCACCATTCCAAATAGGACCAACAGTATGAATTACATATTTGACTGGCAAATTATAACCTTTTGTAATTTTGGCTTGTCCTGTTTCGCAACCATTTAATGTTCTGCATTCTGTGAGTAATTCGTTACCAGCGGCATTATGTATTGCTCCGTCAACACCACCCCCACCTAAGAGTGTGTTGTTTGCAGCATTTACAATTGCATCAACCTTTTGTCTAGTAATATCTCCAGCTACTATTTGTATACCTATGGCCATTTTTTAGATTATTTTTAATTACGCTTAACTCACTTATAACACAAGATTAAAGTGTCCTATTGGAAAATTTTAATCGTTTGACTACCGTCCGCCGATTTTGGTTGACTACCTTATAATAAAAATAATCAAATGATATAGTCAGACGGCTCCGGCAAAGACTCGTAAATGCTAGCGTTTGCCCATATTGCTAATTTCTATTAAAGCTCTTAGGTATATGTCTTCATCCAATATTTGGTACGTAAATAGGTAAATTCGAGTATCTGTTCACTTAATATAAATTTCATTATTCATTATTTGAAAAATGGTCTCAGATAGTAGTGATATTAAAAAATTATCAGCATTATCAGGAAACTTCCAAAAGCTGTTTGGCTTTCTTATTAATTCAACAGTTCCATAATTTTCAGATAATCTTTTATCTGAAAATGTTACTTTATATACTGTAACGTCAGTATTTTCGATGATTTTGATTTCTAGTAGGAATATCTCAGATTTATTTGGATGTTTTATTTTAAGTTCCATATTATCGTTGATTTATCAATTATGATTCAAATTTTAAATGAATATTTCTTTGCCACAAATTCATAGCACTTATTAATTAATTCACCTCCTTCATTAGCAATGTCATTTTTACTAACAGAACCAAATTGCCCATTATTAATCATTTTAGAAATTTCCATGAATTCTTGACCATTAAAACTCGAATCATTACTCCCCTCTCTGTAAAACTTATTTTCATGGAGTAAATCATGGAATCTCATTTTAAGTAACATATCTTCTGCCTGATATTTAATATTATGCCTTGACCCTATTCTGCTGAGAGGATTATATTGCAGATTATGTGTCTCAATTATTGTATCGGTCAGAAAGTCCTCGGCATTGTACATTATAAATAATCTATCAAAGAGATTAAACGGATGAATTTCCTTATTTAGAGTTTTAGTTATCACAAAAAATGCTAATTCAGTAATAAATTGTAATTCATTCGTTTGATGAAAATTATTAAGTTGATTAGTGAGAAAATTGCCAAGTTCACCAAATTTATTCATGTTATTGATCAATTTGGGATTACTCATAATCTCATAAATCAAAGATTTAGCTTCTTTTAAAGCTTCATTTTGTCTCATTGTAGCTTTAAGTAAATTAATCCTTTCTAATTGATCATCGATTTGATTCTTTCCACTAAAAAGATTGCTTAAAAGACCCATGATAATAGTTTTTTTTGTAATTAGTTAAATAAGTGAAAGTGGATTGCCCATCCAGTTGGACTAATGCTACCAAAAGAAAAAGCGTTGATAGCAGATGATTGTAATTTTGTCATTTCCAATGCGACTCCGATTGGTTTGATTAACCGGAATTTATTGCCATCATCAAATTGACCAAAATATGTCTCAGTGAATGTGTCACGCTCACTGAAGGTTATTTTGTATTGATAAGTATCGCCTTTTTTTGTCTTAATTTTAATTCTTTGATTGTTTAATTCTATTTCAGCTTCATCAAAGCTATTTACTAAGTTATAAGAAACTTGTTCAGTCTTAGATACAATTTTTCTTTGAAATATTACTGCTTTCATAAAATAAACGTTTACCTAAAGTATATCCTTTAGAATTGTCTTAGCCATTTCGTCGCCTAAACTCGCCGCATGTTTCAATAGTTTAATTCCCTTTGTAATATCATTCTCTAATAATATTGTTCCTAAAATTCTGTAATTTCCAGCAAAATTTGGATCAAATTTGATACCATCTTCCGAATATTTAATGGCATCTTGTATTTCATCTAAGTTATAAAGGGCAATTGCCAAATTATTTAAAATGTTTGCTTTGTCATTTGGTATAACATTATTATTAACGATTTTCGATGATGGGCCTCTTTCTAAATCTAATAATAAAGAATAAGCTTTTAATAAAGCATTTTTCCCATTCCGCCATTGTTCTGTCATTAAAAAACACTCGCCAATTCCTCTGTTCAAATCAAAATTGTCTTCAATACGTAATCCTTTCTTAAATTCATCAATTGCTTTGTGAAAGTTGTTCATGAATTGAAAACACTTGCCTTTTTTGAAATATGAATACCAGTTGTTCGGGTCAGTTTCTATAGCAATATCTAATACTCTGATGGCTTCTTGATATTTTCCTTCATCAAAAAGTTTATCGCAGTATGCAAAGACATCAATTTTATTGTCTTTTTTTCTAAAACTATCAAATATTCCCATATGAATTCTGTTTTTATTGTTCTATTTACTCTATTCGGTTTTCAGCTTACTTGTTTTTTCGTTCTCTTAGTGTGACCGCTAAAGTGTTTAGATGAACCTCAATCGTTTTGCTAATTCGGCCTGAGTCTCCCGCCCTTTGATCTTCTAAATGGATAACTGCGACTTAAAGGCCGCTGAGAATTTTCTTCTTTTTACTTTCATAATTTACGGCTAAAATTAGTACAAAATTTCAACTTATCTCGTGGTCTGAAATTTGCGGAGTATTATGCATAATCTGTCAAAATTTGACAAATCACCATAGAGGTATTTTTTTACACCCTTTAATAAAGTCACTACTTCATCTACCATATTCGCAATTTTTTACCAAATGTATAACAGAAACATATCAGTAACAACTAAAAAAGATGTTTTCAATTAAGTTTTGTGCATTTTATAGCTTTAATTTAGCTCAACTTTAAATAGGACTATAAATCTTATGCTCACCTTTGTTGTAAACTTCAAGCTGATGCAAATTTAACCGCGGTTTATTAATCCTGTCTTATACACATCATCCTCCCAATCCCCGGTGTTATTCCGGCTTCGTCATTGAATGAAATTTTCACCTTAAGTAATATCCCGACTGATACAAAGTCCAAATAATAATCTTGCTCAAAATTTCCACCATTGTCATTTTCCACCCATTGACAATGTAAACGAATTTCGTTTCCAGTGGTTTCTTGATCACAATGACAGGTTTATCCCAACAGTCTGGTGTGGGGAGGTGACTAAATACTGTTTTAGATGGAAAACGGAATTAATTAGAAATGAATTTTGGGGCTTTTACAAGATTGGGATTGTGCATTTCTGTTTAGGACGCAACAGAAGTAATGCTACATTTTCAATAAAATATTCAAAAAAGTCGGGATTGAACCGGAATACCGTCCCAATCCCGACTATTCTCCAATCAATTACTGTTGATTTTTGGTCTTTTGCTCTTGATATTCCTTAACGCTTCCAAAACTTCTACTTCATCAAAAAGTAAAATTCTTCCGACTCTTGTATGAGGGATAACACCTCGTTTTATCCAGTGATGAGCTGTGGTAGTTGAGCAACCTAAAATGTCCGCAAGACCTTGTACACCTCTTTTTTTAGGTTTATCAGATGTCATAGCCATGACTTTTTGTTTCATTTCCTTGATGTCGTCTGACATTTCCATAATCATTCCTAATAAATCTTCATTTTGTTTTACTAAATCTTTGTATAGCATACTGTTTGTAATTATTTTTTATCATTCGTTTCCGAATGTGTATTATTGGAATTTAATCCAATGGGATCAGAAATTTGTGTCATTCTGAAATTTTTTTTTCTAAAAATTGAAGTAGGGGCAATCCTTCATCGATTCAGCGTTGGTTTTGGGACGAATTTTAATGTATTTGAAAAACGATTTCTCAGTCTTATGTCCTGTTAACAACATTATTTGGGCGATGGGGACTCCTTCTAACATCAAATTTGTTGCGAAGGAGCGTCGAGCAGTGTGGGTCGAAACTAATTTATATTTGGGATATTTATGTGGTGTGTGAATACCTCCATTTGAATGGGTGATAGTAATATCTTCAGTCAACCCTGCGCGCTCAGCGATGATTTTAAGATAGTCGTTAAACTTTTGATTACTATAAATCCTTGGAAGTTTGGGATAGTGTTTTTGAAAAATTGTCTTTACTATATTCCCAATTGGTATGACAACTTGTTTCTTCGTCTTTATGACAGTTGTTTTGATTAACCCATCAGTCCCAATATTTTCGGGTTTAAGATTTTCAATGTCTGAATATCTTAAACCTGAAAATGCTGCAAGGATAAAACCATCCCTTGTATTGTTAAGTGTTTTATTGTCGGAAAGATCAAGCTCATAAATCTTAATGAGTTCAGATTTTGTAAGATAAATGGTGTCGACTTCTTCTTGGAGTACTTTAAAATCCCTGTTTTCGAAAATGTTATTTTGGTGAATCTTTTTATTAAATGACTGTCTTAAAAATACTTTCAGATTTTTAATATGTCCTCCAATAGTGTTGATTCGAAGATTCAATCCTTCTAGATACTTTACAAAGTTTCTGTAAAACGACATATCAATATTTTCGAAGGTAATTCTACATTTTTGTGATTTTCCAAATTTCCTTAAAACATTAACAGTTGTATTATAGTGTCTTGTAGTTTTCCAATTTTTACCACAGGTTTTGATGTAATCATCTGCGAATCCTAAAAGGGTGATTTTTTCAGGTGCTTTTCTTTGAATTTTATTTGTTAGATATTCACGGAGGGTTTCAGGGGTGATTTCCAACTTCTCCTTGACCATCTTTTCATAATTGTCGATGATGTCATTCTCAACCTGATTTAATTTTCGGTTTATCCTGTCCCAATCATGTACAGTCCCTTTTTTGATTCGTTGAGTCATTTCATCC
>CAYHCU010000203.1:0-5751 GCA_964355035.1 uncultured Flavobacteriales bacterium
AGTGGCATCACTCACGACGACACCTTCCTCTTTCTTTGATGAACAAGAAGCAACTAATTGGATCAGAACAAATAAAAAAATAAGTCTTCCCATGTGCTGCATCAATGAAATTAATTTCGTGATTCGCTGATCGTTGTTCGAACCACGATCAGCGAATCACGAACAATGTATTAATAGAACTTAGCTCTATTATCTGAAATGTCTCCTTTTTCTTTCAATGTATTGAGAACTTCATAATCACTACGTGACTTACGTTGCTCTGTCAATTGTTTTTTATTAGCTGAAAAATCTTTTGTTGCAGCCGGTGTAGTAAAGCTCTTTACGAGAATCACAGCAACTGAATTATCTCCTTTGATTGCTTTGCTGGTTTGCCCTGCTTTCATTGCGAAAATAGTACCGACCATTACAGGCTCATTTCCAATCCCCGGAATATAACTATTTGTAAAATTTACATTATCGGCATCTGTAGCAGTAACGTTTAATTTCTGTGCAATAGCGTCAACATTTCCTGAACCTGCAGCGTTAAATTTATCCAAAAGCAATTGTGCTTTCTTGATTTTTTTCGCTTCAATAGTAACAGCATCTTTTACTTCTTCTAATGGCAATGTACCTTTCTCCTTAATACCGACTAAATGGGCCATCACATATTTATCTCCGAAAGTGAAAATTTTAGATAAGTCACCTTTGCTAGCTGTATATGCCCAACGTACTAATTCACGTGGTTGATCAATGCCCGGTATGTTTTTATCATTTTCGCGAATGTTGTCTGCAATTCGTTTGTTTAATCCTTGTTTTACAACTGCAGAATCAAATGCTTCACCTGTAGGATTCTTTGAAGCAAATTCATTGGCTTTGTTATAAGCTGCATCATAAGTAACTTGTGATGGTTCTATTTTGCGCTCTAATGACAAAACTTGAATCTGTTTTGTTGTTGCACTTTTTTCAAGAACTTCGATTAGGTGAATTCCAAATTGTGAAGTCACAATTGGCATATCGCCTTTCTTTCCGTTGAAACAAGCGTCGTTAAAAGTTGGAACCATCATTCCTTGTTTGAACCATCCAAGATCTCCTCCTTTAATTGCAGAACCTTGATCTTTTGAAAATCTCAATGCTAAGTCAGCGAATTTTGAACCTTTTTTAATTGCATTTTTTAAGCTGTCGGCAGTTGCCATTGCTTTTGCAGAATCGCCATTTTCTATGCTAATTAAAATGTGACGCGCTTTCACTGAATCTGAAACGAGTTTTTCTGAAGTTAATTTAGATATCTTAACAACATTTCCATCTTGATAAGGCCCAACTATTGTTCCAATCGATGCACCGAAAAGAGTGGTGTCAATAACTGGTGGTAGTGTTCCCTTAGCATGGTAAGTTGAGTCCATTGCCCCGTCAGTATTCTGACTCACAAATGACAGGTTGTCGACTGTTGATGCAAATTCATTTTTCAGCCCGTCAATGCTTGCTAAAACATCAGCTTTGTCTTTTTCAGATGGGTTTACATCGAATGTAATGTATTCGACTTTACGAATGGTTTCTGCTTGCTTGTATTTTTGTTGATTCGCATTGTAGTAACTAGAAAGGTCGCTATCTTCAACTTTCACAGAAGAATCTGCAATCGTATTCAAATCGAGTCGTGCAAATCGAATTGATGCATTTTTCTGTGCTTCTTCGTAATTGCGTTTTGATTCTTCACTGGTTACAAAAATTCCTGCTTTGATAAGGTCTTTGTATTTGGTGCCCAATCGTTCTTCTGAAATTGCATCTTCAAAAGTTTTCCATTGGCGTTGAGTATTCTCGTCACGATTGGGAAGGTCTTTTAAAAACTTCACAACATTGGCAGCATCGAATACATTTGTTTTCGGATCTGTAAATGCTTGTTTGATTTGTGGATGTGGATTAGCTCCTGTACACATTTCATATAATTCACCTGCACTACAAGAAATTCCTAGTTTCTGATATTCTTTCCCTAGTGTATTGTCGGTAACAAACATTCCCCACGCTTGCTCGCGCAACATGTCTTGAGTGTTCTGATCAACGGTTTCGTTTTTCGTGTTGATTTTGTAATTCTCGGTTAGTTTTTCAATACGTCTTTCGTATTCTGCATAGTGAATTTTTTCACCTGCAATTACTCCGACAACGTCTGAATTACTTTTTAAAAGACCTGTGTTTGATGTCACTAGGTCACCTAAGATGAAGAGTATCATTGATGCTCCGACAAAACCTATCAAAAGCGGCACGCGCTTTCTAAGTGTTCCAATTACAGCCATAGCCGTTAAGTTTGTTTTTGTACGATTAATTGATAATTATTTCCTGCTAAAATGTCTCCTTCCCAAAAATTAAGTAATTGAAAACAAGTATTTTAGCTCAAATTGCAAGAGGTTCCCACAAAATGAGGGGCGAATATACAATTCAAGACATGGAATTCCTAATTTTAATGATAGTGATTAGCCTTCATTAATCTTTACCCTCACTTGTTCGATTCGATTATTTCTGACTTTTTGAACAATAATTGTAAAAGGTGGAATTATGATTTCTTCATTTTGTTCCGGTATATTCTCATGATAATGAAAAATAAAGCCGCCTAAAGTTTCATATTCTTCTGATTCGGGAATTGAAAGATTGTATTTTTTGTTTAGATAATCTATTTCTAATCGACCGGAGAAAAGATATTCGTTTTCTGTCACTTTTTTTTCTGTTTCTTCCGTAGCGTCATGCTCGTCTTGAATTTCGCCAAAAATCTCTTCAATCACATCTTCAATCGTAACCATACCGGATGTGCCTCCATATTCATCAACAACGATGGCAACACTTCGATGCTGATTGGTGAATTGTTTTAGTAAATCATTTGCATTCATTACTTCGGGTACAATTGTTACCGGTAAAAGAATATGTGTTAAATTATCAGGCCTTTTAAACATTTCTGAAGAATGAACAAAGCCAATAATATTATCTATGTTATCTCGATAAATTAAAATCTTTGACAACTTGGTTTCAATGAATGTTTTTTGAAGTTCTGCAATACTTCCGGTGATGTTCATTGAAACAATTTCATTCCTGGGAACCATGCATTCCCTTACTTTTACTTCTTTGAAGTCAAGAGCGTTTTGGAAAATTCTGATCTCGGTATCCATCTCTTCAGCCTGATTATTTCTGGTTGTGAGTTCTCGAATGTACATGTCCAAGTCTATTCGCCCGAAAACAGGACGCTCTTCTATAATTTGAATTTTGAATAAGGCTTGCATAAAAAAGGATGACAATTTTAATACAATCCAAACAAGCGGATAAAGAAGGATAATTAAGATTCGAATAGGAATAGCAAGAAAATCTAACGTTGCATTTGGATTAATTCGAAAAAGAACCTTTGGAATAAATTCTGCTGCAATTAATATTATAAGTGTACTGCAAATGGTTTGTATAATTAGTAAGGCTCCTGAACCGTGCATTTCTACCGGTAAGTACATTTTCAGTAGCTCCGGTTGCAAAATATCTTTTTCCATAACGATTCCATAAATTACCAATGAAATGTTATTTGCAACTAACATGCTTGCTATGAATCGTGAAGGAGATTTGACGAAATTCCATATGATTTTTGCTGAAAAACTTCCTTGGCTCCTGTCTAATTCTATCCGAAGTTTATTCGACGACAAGAAAGCAATTTCACTACCTGAAGAAAATGCAGAAAAAAGAAGAGTTATTAATATTATAGTCCAGTCAGACACAGGCAAAAGATATTTTTAGTGCGCGAAGGTAATTATTTGACCTTGAAAAGTATGCTTTATTAATGATATAATTCTTTTTCATCTTTTTGCTCGTACTTTATTCTTTGTTTTCGACGAACGATGTACATTGCAGATGCAATTGCTGTGATTGCAAGCATAAATAGCCCGGATTGCAGACCTTCGTTGAAAAACTGAAAGATCGTTAGTCCAAAACTAGTGATGGTGATAAACAGCCATGCTATTTCTAATGTCCTAATCATTTTTCGGGTTATTTATTGATATGGTGCCTTTAAGATTAAATATTTTATATTTGGTGAAGTCTTGATTCGCTTCAAAGCCTTTACCAAAAATAATTTCATCTTTCGTTGTGATTTTTACATCTTCATCACTTAACAATTTTTCTTTTCTTTCATCCCAAATCAAATGTTCTGTGTTCAACTTATCGCCTTTTTCATTGGTCACAATAACATTTTTTCGAGCTTCCATTTTTTGCTCTCGCTCATATCGTATTCCATATTCGGCTTCAAGCTTGCTTTTTACTCCCATTTTGCTGTCATAAAAAATGGCATTGAGTCCTTTTGGCATTTCAATATACGGATTTTCCGTTGAATAATGGTCTAATATAGGCGCTGTAATTTCCACCTGAACCTTTGCGGAATCACTGTAAATGATCTTTATGCTTCTTGCTGTCTCAGTTGGTATAACCTGGCCTTTACTGTATAATTTCACTTTGTCCAAGTCGTTTTCACAGGAAGAAAGCGAAATTAGAACAAAACTCAAGAAAACCAGCTGTTTCATTTGCGGATACATTTTACAAACCTAAGAAATTTTGGGGTAATCAAAGTCTATTCTAATGGTGAACCCTAATATTTTTGATTTTTGTATTTTAGTGTGTTGGAAGCCTTTTTACTCTCTAACTATTACTTAATAATCACTTCTTTCTAATTTGGTTAATTAAAGTTAATCAATTCTTAATCACTAAGTAAAATTCTATTTTTGCACCTCAATAAATTAAGTTAAAAAATCTAATGAAGAACTCTTTCAAATTAGCAGCAATTGCTCTTGGATGTGCAGTTGTCTATGTCGCTTGCTCAAGTAGCGAGGCAAAAAAAGGTGTTGGAATCGATTTGGCAAATTTCGACTCGACAATAGCTCCAACTCACGATTTTTTCCATTTCGCCGGTGGTGGTTGGATTAAAAAGAACCCAATTCCTGCTGATCAGATTCGCTGGGGTAGTTTTAGTATTCTTGCTGAGAACAATAGAAAAAATCTGCATCAAATTGTTGATGACGCTTCTGCTGCCAAGGATGCTAAAAAGGGTTCTGTTGAACAATTAGTAGGGGATTTCTACTTCAGTGCTATGGATACTGTGAATATTGAAAAGTTAGGAGCAGATCCGATTAAACCTGAAATGGACAACATTGATAAGCTGAAAGACATTTCTTCTGTTCTCAGCTACACTGCTTTGCTTCAGAAATGGGGTGCTTCTCCAATGTTTGGTTTGTATGCCGGTCAAGATCCTAAAAATAGCGAAGTTGTCGTGCCTCAACTTTATCAAGGTGGTCTTTCACTTCCTGATCGTGATTATTATTTGAATAATGATCCTCGTTCAACAATGATTCGCCAAGAATTTGTAAAACATATGGTGAGCATGTTTAAGCTATATGGTATGGAAGAAGGTGCTGCTAAAAAATATGCAGATGTTGTTCTTCGTATCGAAACAGGTCTTGCAAAAGCTTCTATGACGCGCACTGAACAACGTGATCCATTTAAAACCTATAACAAAGTAACAATTGCAGATTTAAATGCTCTGACTCCTTCTATTCGATGGGATGATATGATGAAGAATCTTGATATTACCGGTAAATATGATTACTTAGTTTTAGGCCAACCGGAATTTATGAAGGAACTGGAAAGTCAGGTGAAGAAAAACAGCATTGATGATTGGAAGATATATTTGAAATGGAACTTGCTTAACCTTGCCGGTAATGTACTTAGTTCCGATTTCGTGAATCAGGATTTTAATTTCAATAA
>CAYHCU010000204.1:0-3425 GCA_964355035.1 uncultured Flavobacteriales bacterium
AGAAGGCATTATTCCTTTCATAAAATCCACATCAGAATTTAGATTTTTGTGGTCTACTTTTTCGAGGATTTTTTTCTTCAGGATTTCACTTACGTCAGATAAATTTACTACAAATCCTGTATCGGGATTAACTTCGCCTTTTACGGTCACCCATAATGTATAATTATGCCCATGCCAGTTCGGATTTGCGCATTTGCCAAAAACTTCGTGGTTTTTAGCCTCTGTCCAATCCGGACGAGATAATTTATGTGCGGCACTAAACGACTCTTTTCTAGTGATATAGATCATTGCTGTAGAATAAAGGTTGCAAAGATAAACGTTTGAAAGAAAGGATTGTTCAAACTCCCAACTATCTTTGCGGCTATGAAGATATTAATTGCGGCTGCAACAGCCGAAGAAATTTCAATTTTAAAGGAAATTGACACTTATGGACATGAAATTGACTTTCTGATCACCGGAATTGGAATGGTTTCAACAGCGTATATGGTTACCCGACAGTTTGCTGCCGGTGAGTACGATTTAGCTATAAACATTGGTCTGGCCGGAAGTTTTGACAAAAGCCTTCAAATCGGTGAAGTCGTTCGCGTTGAAGTTGACCACTTTTCAGAAGTTGGAGCAGAAGATGGGGAAGATTTCCTCACACTTGAAGACATGGGATTGGAAGGCCTTTCATCTGTAACTTTAGAAATCGATTATCATTCGGACACTTTGAATAGTTTACCTGTTGTAACCGGTATCACAGTGAATACCGTTCATGGTAATGAAACAAGTATTGAGAAAGTGGTTGAACGATTAAATCCATCTGTAGAAACAATGGAAGGTGCTGCATTTTTATACATCTGCAAAAGAGAACGCACATTAGCCATTCAACTGAGAAGTATTTCGAACTATGTAGAAAAACGAAATCGCGACAATTGGAATGTTCCATTAGCATTATCTAATTTGCATAAAACCATCATTGAAATACTGCAAGAGATCACTGAATGAAAACGCTGACCATTGGATTTTCACCTTGTCCGAATGACACTTTTATTTTCGATGCCATGATTCATGGTAAAATTGATACTGAAGGGTTGAAGTTTACTGCCGTAATAGAAGATGTTGAAACATTAAATAGAAAATCATTATCGGAGGAATTAGCGATCACCAAACTTAGTTTTTTTGCTTTTTCTAAAGTTACGGATAAATACCAACTACTTTCTTCAGGAAGTGCATTAGGAAAAGGTGTAGGGCCGATATTGATTTCAAAAAAGAAATTCAATAACCCGGAAATGGAAATAAAAAGCGTAGCTATCCCGGGAAAAAACACTACGGCATATTTTCTCTTTCGAATGTTTTATCCTGAACTCACCAATGTGAATGAAATGGTATTTTCGGCTATTGAATCAGCAATTCAGGAAAACAAAGTTGATGCAGGAGTAATTATTCATGAGAACAGATTTACCTACGAAGCAAAAGGACTCTTAAAAATTGCCGATCTTGGTGATCTTTGGGAGAAAAAAATGCAGGTTCCGATTCCCCTTGGAGGAATAGCAATTCGAAGAGACCTTCCTGAAGAGGTGAAGAAAAAAGTTGAACGCATTTTAAGAAAGAGTGTAGAATTTGCTTTTGCTCATCCGGAATCATCCTTCGATTATGTTGAAGCACACGCCAGAGAAATGTCAGCAGAAGTTCGCAAAAAGCATATAGACTTGTATGTCAACTCCTACTCTATCGATCTTGGTGAAACCGGGAAAGAAGCAATTCATAAAATGTTCTCAATTATCGGAGAAAGCGACGAGAATATTTTTGTTACAGAATAAATGATACAAAAAACAGGTATACCGAACAGATTTTTTATTTTATTTGTACTATGATCATAGTAACCGGAGCGGCCGGCTTTATAGGCAGTTGTTTAGTAGGAAAATTGAATGCCGAAGGATTCAACGACATTGTTGTTGTTGATGATTTCAGTCATGAAGTGAAGGAGCATAATCTAGAAGGAAAAACATACTTTCAAAAAGTTGAACGTACCATTTTTCAACAATGGCTAAAGGACAATCACCGTTTTGTGCAATTTGTTTTTCATATTGGTGCAAGAACAGATACTACAGAATTCAATAGTGCTATTTTCGATGAATTGAATTTAAATTACACAAAAGAGATTTGGAATACTTGTGTTGAATTTGGACTTCCACTTGTCTATGCCTCTTCTGCTGCGACTTATGGAAATGGCGAATTTGGATATGATGACAATGAAGCCATGATTAACAAACTGGTTCCATTAAATCCTTATGGAGAATCGAAAAATGATTTTGACAAGTGGGCATTAGCACAGGAGAAGAAACCTTATTTTTGGGTTGGACTAAAATTTTTCAATGTGTATGGCCCGAATGAATATCACAAGGGAAGAATGGCATCCGTTATTCTACATGCATTTAGTCAAATCACCAAAACCGGTGGAATGAAATTATTCCGTTCACATAATCCGGATTATAAAGACGGCGAACAATTGCGCGACTTTGTTTATGTGAAAGACGTAACGAATGTTTGTTATTTTCTGATGAATCACAGAAAAGATTCAGGAATCTATAATCTGGGTTCGGGAAAAGCACGAACATTTTTAGATCTCACAAAAAACACTTTCAAAGCAATGGGAAAACCGGAGCATATTGAATTTGTAGATACGCCAATAGACATTCGTGATAAATACCAATACTTCACAGAAGCAAATATGGTAAAGCTAAAAAGTATTGGTTATACAACTCCATTTCATACCTTAGAAGAAGGTGTGGAAGATTATGTGAAGAGGTATTTGATGTCGGGGAAATATTGTTGAAATAAGGATTGCGGAATTCGGATTTCGGACTTCGGATTAGGCGACTTCCCAATTTACAAATCCGCAGTCGTAGTTAGAGATTGCGACAGTAATTAATTCCGAAGTTGAGTGCCCTGGTTGCGGAAGCATTATAATTTTTTTATCCCGCAGAACCGAATTCAGACTTTTTTTCACAGTGTAAAATCTACGTTAGATCTGCGAAATCAGCGACATCAGCGGGAAATAAATACAGTTAATTTTCTCCCGCTGATTTCGCTGATTTCACAGATTAAAGCGCAGATTCAATATTGAAAGCGACCACCTTTTAGTAACACGCCCAATCCGAAATTCGAAATCCGAAATTCTCTATCGGGTTGCTGTTGTTCCAAGAAATCCACGAGATCTCTAAAGAGATGACACTTCGGGTCTTTAAGAGTGGAGGGTGTGTAGGTAAGGCTACGAGATTCCTTAGGAATTTACTGTACATTTATTCACATGCCTCAAATGGATTAAGGATTCATTTTCCGGGGAGTGAACAAAATTTCTCGCCTAATTTGTAACTACAGCAGAGGAATTGGGTTTCGATAGCAGTCGTTTCTATCTGCGTTTGATCTGCGAAATTCGCGAC
>CAYHCU010000204.1:3525-5749 GCA_964355035.1 uncultured Flavobacteriales bacterium
ATCTGCGGGAAATAAATACAGTTAATTTTCTCCCGCTGACAGCGCTGATTTCGCAGATTAATACACAGATTCAATTTGACCTGAAGTCCATGTACTATTCTGAAAATTTTCTTTAAAATCTTCGTTTGATCTGCGAAATTCGCGGCATCTGCGGGAAATAAATACAGTTAATTTTCTCCCGCTGACAGCGCTGATTTCGCAAATTAATACGCAGATTCAATTTGACCTGAAGTCCATTTACTTTTCTGAAAATTTTCCCCAAAAAAATAAAAAATGAAAAGCTCTCGCATTAAACCACACCCCACCTTTTAATACTAACTAGCATTAAGCACAATCTGAATTCCGAAATCCGAAATAAAAATTAAACTACACGCTACAAAATACCCAGCCATTACCTTACGATCTTCATCTCCTGAATCAGCCTCTGAGCATTTCCAAATTTGTCTATTACAAATAAAAAATAATGCATGTCCATGGAAATATTTCTGCAGGTATTTTCATCAAAGAAATAATCACTCATATTTCCTTCCCAGACTCGATCGAAGTTAATTCCGATGAGTTGTCCCTTTGCATTGATGACCGGACTACCGGAATTTCCGTTGGTAGTATGATTTGAAGCGATGAAAGCCACAGGTACAGAACCATTTTTTGCATAAGTTCCGAAATCTTTATCGCGGATCAATTTTTCTAATCGCGCAGGAAATTTAAAATCCGGATTTAAATTATCAATCTTTTCTAATATTCCATCTGTTGTTGTAAAATAGTTGTAATGTTTACCATCAGCAGGTTCCATTCCGTTTACATTTCCATAAGAAACACGAAGGGTACTATTGCCATCAGGATAAAACTTTCTATCCTTGTCAACCGATCGAAGTGTAGCCAGATAAATTCTTTGCAAACGGTTTAACTCAATATTAATCGGTGTAGTTTTTACTGAAATGCTTTTAATACATTCGGAAATCTCCTTTCCAAATTTATAAACCGGATCCTTCAAAATTCTTTTTACACGTCTCTTTTTATAACAATTCAAGAATTTTAACATTGCTGAAGTATCTGTCAGTAAAGAGTGATTGTACAATCGATCAGAGTATGCTATGAAATCGTTTTCAGTTTTCAATTCAGAAAAAAATGCAGGCAAATACTCAGACTTTAAATTGCTACTTGTGAGGCTTAACATTGATTCGCAAATTTGCCGATCCGTTTTTTTTGAATAACTCTTATATATGTTTTTGTAATCGGTCTTCAGTTTTATTAATTCTTTTTCTAAATCCTCCTTCTTAGCAGTATCGCTTTGAGACAAAGAAATAAGCTTACTAAATCTCTGGTAGAATGTTGAAAGTTCTATTCCCTGCAATGCTTCAACATAATAATCGGAAACATAACTGTATGGCTTTAGTTGCGAATTCAAAATTGCTATACTATCCAAAATTAGTTTTATTTTGCCATGAGAAGCAGCAATCATTTTAGTCTCATAAGCAATTTTCTGATCAACGACATTGAATGATTTCAACCCTAAATTTTCACCTTTCCACTTTTTATAATAATTAGCAAGCGATTTAAATTTTGTAGAGTAATTCAGATTGATGGTGTCATTAGCCAGCATTGCACTTCGCCAGATAGTTAATCTCTCTTCCCGGATTTTAATTTTATTGGGATTTGTTTGCGTATAGACAAGATCAATACCTGAAGAGGCAAGGTATTCATTGGTACGGCCGGGAAATCCATAGGTAAATGTGAAATCACCTTCCTTCACTCCTTCAATATTTATTTCGAAGAATCGCTTTGAAGTATATGGTACATTTTCTTTGGAATAATCTGCCGGATGATTTAGTGTATCAGAATAAATCCGGAATAATGCAAAATCACCTGTATGACGGGGCCAAAGCCAATTATCTGTTTCGCCGCCAAATTTTCCAACTGAAACAGGAGGCGCTCCTACCAAACGAATATCACGAAAGACTTCGGTGACAAAAAGAAAATATTCATTGCCGATATAGAATGAGCGAACAAATGCTTTTCTATTTTTTCCATCAGCAGATATTTTTTCAATACTATCGCACCTGTTTTTAATAATTGGATTTCTGGCTTCATCGCTCATCTCAGATGTTAAACCTGAAAGTACAGTAGAGCTGACATCAATAATTTCGCGGATAAATGTCACTGTCAATCCCGGACAAGGCATTTCGGCTGAATCGCTCATCGACCAAAAACCATTTTCTAAATA
>CAYHCU010000205.1:0-5678 GCA_964355035.1 uncultured Flavobacteriales bacterium
CCAAGGGAATAATCAATGGCTATTTTGTTGTTGGAACAACCAATTCCTCTGAGTTAAATGGGTATCATGGTGGGGCAGATTTTTTTATTGCAAGGACAAATAATAATTTTAATAACCAATGGGAAAAGTGCTTTGGTGGCAGCGGGGATGATATTGGTCGATCAATAGTCAAAACCTACGATAGTTGTTTTGTTGTAGTTGGCGGAACTGAATCTGTAGATGGTGATGTAACAACTAATCATGGTGATCGCGATTTGTGGATAGTTAAAATTGATCAATCAGGGAATCTCCTTTGGCAAAGAAGTTATGGAGGTTCCTCCTTTGATGAAGCTTTGAATGTAACAATGACTTCAGATCATGGTTTTTTAATTGTGGGACTTTCTGCCTCTGTAGATGGTGATGTCACAGGTAATCATGGTGCTGCAGATTTTTGGGTTGTAAAAACGGATTCATTAGGAAGATTAGAATGGGAGAATAGTTATGGTGGTTCAGGTTTGGAAGTTGGCCGAGGAGGGATTGAATTCAATAATAATTATTATATTATCGGGACAAACAACTCAATAGATGGTGATGTTATTGGAAATCACCTCGACTCTTCTATTGTTCCTTCTGTTTCTCTTGATGCCTGGCTTTTGAAATTGGACTTACTAGGTAATTTAATTTGGCAAAGAAGTTTAGGCGGTGGCAGAGGCGAACTTGGGCTTTGTGTTTTAGAAGTAAATAATTATCTTTTGTTAGGTTGCGAATCGTCTTCTTACGATGGAGATGTTAGTAACAATAAAGGAAGTACTGATTTTTGGCCGGTGCTTATGGATACTTCCGGGAATATAATATGGCAAAACTGTTTTGGAGGAACTAACTCAGAATATTTGGAGGGGATTAGTTATATATTGGGACATATTTATTTAACTGGAATTAGTTCATCAAACAATGTTGATGTAAGTGGGAATCATGGTTTAGATGATTTCTGGTTAGTTAAGTTAAGTTCAGATAGCATGCTAAATAGTATATTTGAGAATAACGACTATTCATTAGTCATCTACCCCAATCCTGTAGATGCTTGTTTAAAGGTTACTCTGAAAAACGAAACAAAAAATGCAGTTTTAACACTCTATGATGCTTTAGGAAACAGAGTAAATTATTTTGAAATAAATAATCAAACTGAAGCAGAGTTAGATGTCCGCAATCTTCTTTCAGGTATGTATTACATTTGTCTTAGTTCACTTCAAAGTGTAGTTTATAAATCGAAAATTTTAATAGTTCACTAATGATATAATCTTAAACTTATGAAAAAGAATTTAAAAATTATCAGCACAAATTTGCTATTTCTATTGTCGTTTCTTTCTTCTCACTCTCAGTTTACACATGCCGGAAGAGGAATGTATGTGGATAAATTTTTTCGAAAGACTTTAAATTCTGCAGGTATTCCTGTTATTGACCAGAATTTAAGTATTTTAGGTATACCAGCTAAGGAAGATGCCTTGTTGGAGTATGCTAAAACAAATCATTTTACCTATTTAGTGCTTTATGATATTGGAAATGTTTTAGGTGATCCAACTAGTGAAGGCTATTTGTGCTCTTTCATTGAAAAGGCCGAAACAAGGTATTGCATTGAAAAAATTGGAATTGCAGGATCGTGTTCCGGTTTATTTGACAATGTTGCTATGATGGCTCCAACACCTCCATATATTTTTAATACATCTTCAAATGCAATTTTACAAAATCCTCTTTCCTTTGTTCAAAATACCTATCAACCCGGCGATTCACTTTTTTATAATTCAGAAGCAATTAAATCATTTTTAAGAGCCATGGATTTTAATGATAATTGTGCATATAAAATTGATGTTTTTGTAACTGAATATGAATTCTGGCGTGATAGTGATGACGAATGCACTAGTGACAAAAATATATCAGCAGACAATAAATTTATTCGGTATCAAAATTTAGTTATTGCAATGGATGCTACACGAGATAATTACAATGCTACTCATTCGCCTCATAAAGTTTACACCGAGGCATACACAGGTTATTTTGATCACAACATTCTATTTACTTACCAAGCAATTTCTAGTTGGTTAGATGGAACCTATGGTCCATCTAATAGTTTTCGAAGACTGGATCGAATTAACACTCATTATTATAATTTAGATGGAGTGGCAACATTTTACTGGAATAATACTGGCTATTATCTAAATAGGTTTTTAGAATTATGCTCATCATTTTCGTCTCCTGCTCAAACTTATGTTCATCCGATAATGAGTTCAGAATATATGCCATGGGGTGCCCAGTCTAATTATTTGGGTTACTGGTTTAATCAAAATATCCATAACAATGTTTTTACTGCTGAGAAAAATTGGTACAACGAATGGTTGAGCGATGCCGGAAACAATGTACATAGTACAACATACGGTAACGTTGTTCACCCCGGAGGAGTTCAGTGGTATACATCATCTCAAATGGTTGGCCATTTGGACAACCCTGTAATGTTCACATCCAATAGTCCTGTTTGTATTCCAACAGGTCAAAATGGTTCTTTCTCTTTTCAGTACCAAGGTCCAATTGAGCAAGGTTTGAATTTTAAATTTTACATAACAGATGCAGGTGGTTCTGGTGTTCAATGTGGTAGCACAAATTCAATTAATTGGCCTGCGTATGATCCGGCAACTCAAAGCTCAATAGATTTAAACGATGCACTGGGTAGCTGTTCTCTTCCTGTGGGCGACTATGAAGCTCATCTGGAGTTAACGTATGCAGGAGGTTGTTCCACTTATGTTGTTCCGCCTGTCATAATTAGCATTACTAATTCCGGATCTATAGTGGCATTTCCCTCTACAACAGTTTGCCAAGGGAATCCTGTATATCTTCAGGCAAGCAGTTCGGGTGGAGGAACTACAACGTATCAATGGTATAATGGAGCTACTTTGATTTCAGGAGCTACATCAGAATTCTATGCACCAAATCCTTCTTCAACCGGAGTACACAATTATTCTTGTGAAATTACCAGCTCTGTAACAGGCTGCTCACTTAGTCAACTTGCAAATGCTGTAGCTGTTACAATTAATACTTTTCCTGCTGCTACAATTATTCGACAGAGTACTAATCTCTGTAATGTTACACTTCAGGCAACTCCTGCCGGAATGACGTATTTATGGGGTGATGGGGTGACTACTTCCTCAACATTTACTACAGGGTCGAGTGGCATCTATTCTGTGAATGTTAGTTCAGCCGCTGGATGCTCCAGAACGGCTACTTATGATTATGAAAAAATCCATATTTCGTTAGTGGATCAACCAATAAATTCTTGTTTCGACCAAAGCACCGGCTCATTCACAGTTCATTTATTTGATGGTGTCACACCCTATTCATTAGTGTGGTCCGGTACCCAAAGTGGAAGCGCTTCAAATTTAACTCTTGGAGATTACACTATAAATAATTTATCGACAGGAACCTATCAAGTTACGGTAACGGATTTTAATGGTTGTTCGCGAACATTATCAACGAATCCATTTGTTGATGAAAATCTACAGATCACAGCAACATCATCATCAACTCCTTCAACGTGTCCTAATAGCAATGATGGAATTGCAACTGTTACCGGTGCAGGCGGCGATGGTGGTCCTTATACTTATTTGTGGACATTCAACAACTCAACATCAAATAGTATTACCGGAATTCCATCAGGCAATTATATTGTTACTATTACTGATGGAGCAAATTGCAGTATGACTACTTCCGTTAATGTGCCGTTTGTTAATTCAACATTGATTCCAACCGTTTCAATTTCACCGACAAGTCCAATTTGCTTTGGTTCTTCAATAACATTTACCGCAGCGGCATCTAATCAAGGCTCCTCTCCACAATTTGAATGGTCAACAAACGGCGGAACAACATGGTCATCACCTTCGTCGAATACTATTTTCACAATTACTTCTCCTATTGTTGGAAGTAATCAGTCAATTCAAGTTTGATTGACTTCCAATGCGCTTTGTGCTGTTCCAAATCAAGTATTCGGAGCAAGTACTTATACAGTTAATCAAAACGTTTCACCATCAGTTTCAATTCAATCAAACCCAACTAGTCCGACATGTGAAGGAATTCCATTAACTTTTACGGCGACACCGGTCAATTCTGGCGGATCACCATTATATGAATGGTCAACAAATGGTTCTACTTGGGTTAGTGGTGGTGTTACCTTTCAGCCCATTTTAACAATAGGAACATATCAGATTTTTGTTCGCTTAACATCCAATGCACTTTGTGCATTTCCAACAACGGTTACATCTTCGCCTTTTACAATGGAAATTACAGAATTTATACCAGTTGATCTCTTTATAAAAGACAATGATGTTTTTGGCCACGATGACCTTGGTTTACAACCGAATCCGGATAATGGCGCAATGTGGGTGAGTAATGATATTTGGACACGAAGAATCCAAGGGCCGGGAGGTGGAATTCAAGAAGATCCGGAGTACTCGACAGCAAACCCAAATTGGGCGTATGTAACGGTGAGAAACAGAGGTTGCCTTAATTATTCAAGTGGTGCACTTTTGCATCTCTATTGGGCGAAAGCTTCAACAGCTCTAACATGGCCGGATTACTGGAATGGTTCACAAACGATGACTTGTTCGGGTATTACTCTTGAACTGGGCAATGAATTGCCATTTCCGGCATCCCCACAAGTAATAGGTGCAATAGGTGCTAAACAAGCAATTCCTTCTCCCGTGGAATTTGAATGGTGGGTTCCAAATCCAGATGACTTTTTAGGTTGCTTTCCGGTAGAATATAAACATTTTTGTCTCTTAGCGCGGATTGAATACGTTGATGATCCAATTGGTGTTGAGGTACCCCATCAATACACAATTACAAAAGAATTCAATAACATTGCCTGGAAAAATTTGAGTGTTGTAAATGATTTCCCCGGGATTGTCAATAACAATGAGTGTTTCAGCGATAGACAAGTTGGAGGCGTTGTAGCAATTGGTAATCCATTTGACACTGACGATATCTATGACTTCGATTTTAAGGTGGATGAAAACTATGTTGGGAAACCGATTTTTGAGCAAGCTGAAATTAAAATTTCATTAGATGAAAAAGCTTGGGATAAATGGATAGCTGGCGGCTCTCAAGCAGAAAACATAGCGATAAAACGTGAAGATTGCAGACAACTTGTTGTGAAAGGTTCGCCTGCAAGGTTAAAGAATCTATCATACTCTGCTAAAGAACGAAGTTTGATCTCATTAAGTTTTAATTTTTTAACTAAGGAAGTGGATGCTACTCCTCAATTCAATTATCATGTTGTACAGGTTCGATCTGCTGAGGATCACGAAATAATTGGTGGAGAAATGTATCGAATTGGGAAGCCCAATCGATATTTATTTGGTGCTAATGCAGGAGGTGATAAAGATGTTTCCTTAAAAGACAGTGTCCAACTTCAAGCAAACAACATTGGTGAAGCAGCATTTTACAATTGGTATGATCTTGCCGGAAATCTGGTCTTTTCCGGCCCGACAATGACTGTAGCGCCTGATTTTACAACTAAATATAAATTAGAGGTGATTGCAGTAAGCGATGGTTTCACCAGTTATGATTCTGTTATTGTTCACGTGAAAGAATATGAAATCATAAATCTAAATCCTAACCCCACTTCTGGTCAGTTGACTGTTGAATACGAAGCACGA
>CAYHCU010000206.1:0-5654 GCA_964355035.1 uncultured Flavobacteriales bacterium
ATCACTTGTACCATCGTCCGGACAAGAGCTGTCGCCTAAGCCAACTACTTTTCCGTTACCGTAATGACTATGAACCATCATTACATTTGAATTACCTTTTGCACTTCCAGTTTTGTAAACTAATCCTTTTACAGAACTATTTGCAGTTGGATTCATAGTCATTGATGTACCGTTTGAAAATTTCATTTGTGTCGGATTTCCTTTTGGTCCATGAAGTACAGGATCCGTCGTTAGTATATTAAAATTTGTTGTAGTCTGAGAAAAGTTTGCGAGATCAAATGTAAAACCAAATGGATTTGTTGCCAGACCATTGTTATTCATCAAATCGTTTAAAATAACCGGAGAATCTTTGCCATCGTTATTGCGATCCGAAACTGTATGATCTGCAATAATAAACAAGCCTCCTCCATTCTGTACGAATCGCACAATAGCTTGCTTTTGTGCTGTCGTGTAGAGTATGTTTGGTTCGCAAATCACGAATACTTTATAGAGTGAAAGATCCTGTGCATTAGTGGTGCTGCCATAGGTAATCTGTCCGTTGTAAGGAAGAGTCTCCACAAGATAACCTAGTTTAGCACATTCTACTCCCCAAGCAGAAAGTCCGCCTTTCCAGAATGTCTCTGAAGTAGTGCTTGTAATTCCACTTTGCGCTGGAGTAGGGTACCGTTGTGGATTCGCTTCATTTCCCGAACCTGTTACCATTGCTCCGCATGAATTCGGGCCTAGATTAAAAGTGTTTGCATCAACCTGCCAGTCTGCATTACCTGCTGTCTGCGCTTTTGTTGCATCAAAAAGTACTTTGATTGTTTGCGCATTTAAACCCGTAAACGTAATTGCAAAAATAAATAGGAGGAAGTAGTTTTTTAATTTCATATGGTAAGTTGATTATTTGTTCAAATTAAGAGGAAAATACTGAAGGAATTGTGAATTTTTCTTAGGTTCAAAGTTTTCAGTTCAAAATTGCGAAAACGTATTTCCCCATTAATTTTCGAGTTTTAAATTACGGTGGAGTGTTCTTTAATTGCTATCAAGAATTTTATCATTAACTTAAAATAAGTTTTTAAATAAGGGATTTACAATATGAATCGAAGTAAATGAATTCCATTTTTAGGCATAGTTCGACCCCGGGGAAAAAATTAAACCTCTCCCAACCATCACCATCATTTTAAACAATAAATTTCATATTAATAACAAGAGGCTACCGCCCCCTGCAAGGTTATACCCCGTGCTTTTCCCCACTTGCAGGTCACCACTATGTAGCAAAACGAATAAATAATCAAATGACTTAATTTTAAAAGGTAATCGTTACCGCATAAATGCAGGTTCTTTTCCTAAGTAGATGTACAATTATCTAAACTGAGTCACGACTTAAAGTTCGAATCTCGAATTTCGAATCCCAAAAAACTGTATCTTTACCAAACTAATTCCCCGGGGCTGCCCGGATTTGACAGCGGGTGAAATTGGTAAGTAAGCATGTCGAGGGTCGGAAATCAGCCTCGTTAATCACGGTTTTCAACTGCCTAACTGGCAACAATTCTTACGCGTTAGCCGCTTAATCAGAAGATTAATCTGTTGACTACTTCCTGAAAACCTGTTCACCCGTTTTCTCATTTGAAGTATCGTATGGTGAATGCTCTCCGATAAGGTTACTGGGTCGGGTCTAAGATTCAAAGTATCTAAGTTGTATGGTAGCGCGTGTTTAGCAGCCATACCGCCGACAATCAATAAACACTAAACATGTAGAAAGCGTATTGATTGCTTGTCTGGACGAGGGTTCAACTCCCTCCAGCTCCACTTCATACAAAACCCTTGCCTTGCAAGGGTTTTGTATTTTATCTCCACAAGAAAGTCGAACCGACTATTAAATTCTAAAACTTAGAATAGAAAAAAAGCATTTTCAGCTCGATGTTGATGTAGTAATTAAAATCACCGAAAAGGTATTGCCTGTAAAAACTGTAGGTTTAATTAGGGCGGAGGAATACAGATATTTAATTTAAATACAGTGTAATTATTCGGAGTTAGCAAGAAAAAAGAAATTTCACATTTTCAAGGTTTTCCGACTGGACAGAATCCAAAGATTTATACCTGCCTTTAGCGGCAAGCATAAACGCATAAAAATTCTCACTATTTAAAGGTAAATAAACCAACTTCCCAAAAATCATGAATTCAAACAGACCGATTAGTTTGTTTGAATTAATTTTTGTTACATTTGCAACGTGAATTTAAAACATGATAAAGAAAAAGTAGTGGAAATTGGACTAAATCTGTTTTGCTCAAAGGGCTATACAAATGTGGGATTGGACGAAATATGCCATACGACAGGAATGACAAAAGGGGCCTTTTATAATGCCTTTGAAAGCAAGGAAAACTTTTTGTTGGAAACTTTAACAAGCTTCGACAAATCAAATACTGAAAGAATAAACACCGTTTTGGCTCCCGACAAAAAATTAAAAGCAATAGAACAATTAAAACAATTTTATAACGTAATGCTTCAATTTCAACCCAAAGTAAATTACATGGGCTGCATGCTAAATAACATGATGTCAGAACTGGGTGCTATAAATGAAAGGGTTGGCGATGCAACGACAAAAGGGTTTGAGAAAATAACTAATGCGCTTGAACCTTGTGTTAAGAGAGCCCAAAAGGAAGGAGACATCAATTCCGAATTTAATTCAAAAGAAATTGCAGCTCTACTTCACACCACGTTTTACGGTGTGCTGACAAGGGCTAAAAGCCTCGGAAGTTATAAAAATGGGATTAAAACAATGGACATATTATTTACTAATCTAAAACAAAAATAAAATGGGAAAAATAACCACAATCAAAAGAGAGATAGAAATCAATCAAGCAAGTGACAAAGTTTGGAAAACATTAGCCGACTTTGGAAACATTTGCCACGGGCATCCTGCGGTAAGTAAATCATTTATTACTTCTACGCAAAAAGAAGGAGTTGGCGCAACTCGACATTGTGATTTCACGATGATGGGGGCAAGTGCCGAAGAAAAAGTAACTGAATGGAATGAAGGAAAAAACATTAAAATTGAAGTAGCAGAACTTAAAAAAATGCCAGGAATTGATACAATGGCTTTAGATTTGGCTATTAGACAAAATGGAGATACAACCATATTATCCAGCACGATGGCGTACTCTATGAAAAACGGTTTTTTCGATGTGATGAACGGTCTAATGATGAAAAATATGAATGCAAAATTATTAGACGGTATAATGGCGGGACACAAACTCTATATCGAAACAGGAACCATTGTAAATGAAAAAACAAAACTAGATACATCAATTGTAAAAAAACTAAATTAAACAAAATAATAGCGGTAGATTTTAATAAAAATGCAAAGTCTTCCAAGAAGTCCACAAAAATCGGTTGCGGAATTTTTTTTCTGTGACCGTTTTTTTTTCGTTTTTCGTGATTCGTTTTTCGAAAAACGAATGTATTGACATTTTTACTAATTCATCATTCATCATTCCCCACTCACTGCTTCAACACCTTCCACGTCTTCCCCCAATTTCCACCTTTAACATTCACAAAATAAATCCCCGCCGCAAGATCTGATAAGTTGATCTGCTTTGTTAACATTCCGTTTTTTGTAAATGCTTCTTGTACTAAAATTTGTCCTAAAGCATCGGATATTTGTAAAGAGATTCTCTCTGTTCCGGAGAAATCAAATGAAATATTCAGCAACTCCAGTGAAATCGGATTCGGGTAAATGCGAATTTGTTCAGTGATCTTCTGTTCATTTGTCCCAACAATAAAATGATAAATAGTAGTAGAGTCGGTACAACCTGAAATCAGGTCATTGATGACGATGGTATAATAACCGGTGTGATCCGGTGTGCAAATATTGGTGGTGCTGCTTGAGAAAACAACTCCATTATAATACCATGCATAGGTGTATTGCAAACCGCTTGGTGTGGCAACTAAATTCGGTGCAACATAACTGATGGCCGGATTAATATTTGTTAAATTAACGTTGATAGTAGTTTGATTCGAGCAGCCATTGGTGTCAACAATGGAAACACTATAGGTTCCCGCTGTGTCAACTGTCAGACAAGATTGTGTCGAACTATCATTCCACAAATAAGATGAATATCCTGAGGTCGCACATAAGATTCCAACTTCTCCCTGACATAATTCTGTTTGCCCGGCAATTAACACTGGTGGTTGACTATTGAAAACGACAACGTGCGTATCGTTGCCAACACAACCAACTGCATCATGAATGGTAACAGAATAAGTTCCATTTGAAGGTGCATTAATACACTCAGTGGTAGCTCCTGTATTCCATGCGTAATTGACATAGCCTGTCGGTACACACAATGTTAAGGGTTCTCCTGTACATGGCGTATGTGTGCCACTGATTGCAATTGTTATGCTAGACGAAAATGTAACAGGTAAGGAACTGCTTGCTGTACATCCATTGCCATCAGTTATAGTAACAGTATAGTTTCCGGTCGAATTCACATTGATACATCTGCTTGTACTTCCGGTTGACCAGGCATAAAGTGCACTTCCTGTTGGTGCACATAATTGTCCGACAGCACCAATGCACAATGAATTTGGTCCGGAGATAGTTGCATTCAACTGTGAAAAAACAGTGAGCCCTTGTGAATCTGATGCTGTACATCCATTCGCATTCGTAATTGTTACAACATAAATTCCGCTAGTATTTGCATTAATGCAACGTGTAGTTTCTCCTGTTGCCCAAGCATATTGATAGCTTGCTCCTGCAGGCGCACATAATTGTGGATTACTGTTAAAGCATGCTGTTGAAGGACCGCTGATACTTGCTGAGAAAGCTGGGTATGCTGTAAATGTTTTTGATGCAGTGCCTGTACAACCATCCACATCGGTCACTGTTACACTATAAGTTCCGGATGTGGTCGGTGAAATACATTGTGTTGAGGCACCATTTGACCAAAGTGTTGTTCCTGTCGCTGAAGCACATAATTGAACCGTTTGTCCCGGACAAACTCCTGCAGGACCTGAGATCGTTAAATTTAAACTTGCACCTATTGTTAGTGTATGACTTGCAGTTGAAATACAGCCATTCGCATCTGTTAATGTTACGGAATGAACTCCGGCTGTTGTGACGTTGATGCATTGTGTCGTACTTGCATCAGACCATAGGTAGGATGTATAACCGGCAGGTGCGCATAATTGTGAGGTGCTCCCAAAGCACGAAGATGTAGGTCCTGTAATTGATGGCGAAGGCACAGCGTAATTTGCCAATATATGTGTAGTGCTATTGGTACATGTATTTGCTCCTGTAACTGTAACAGAATAGGTTGCTGAGTCAACAACATTGATACATGATGAAGTTGCACTGTTCGACCACAAAATTGTTCCCGCGGAAGTTGTAACACATAGTTGTACACTCGTTCCCGGACAAACAATGGATGAGCCCGTAATTGAAACGGTTGGATTTGGTAAAATAGTAATTGACTGTGATGATGATGAAGTACATCCGTTGGCATCTGTGCCGGTAGCTATATATGTTCCTGTTGATGTTGGAGCGATACATTGTGTTGTTTCTCCACTTGACCAAGAGTAAGATGTAAATCCTCCTATTGCACACAGTTGCGGAAACGAATTCGCACATCCTGAAGCAGGACCTGTTATACTCATTGCCGACGCTGAA
>CAYHCU010000207.1:0-4583 GCA_964355035.1 uncultured Flavobacteriales bacterium
GTCATCGATGCTGGATGTTCCGCTAAACTTTCAGTTCCTCCAAGGCTAACAGCCAGTTTTATCAATCTTAAAGAATTGAGAAATACAAAAGCATCATGTTCTTTTCCTTTGACATCAAAAGAGATCATTCCGCCATTTGTTAAGCATTGCCGATTTTTTATTTTGAACTGCTCTCCGTCTTTCTCGGTAAGATTGCCAAGAAAATAAACCTTCTCAACTAATGGATGATTATTTAAAAAATCTGCTACCTTATTTGCATTGTTCGCTTGAGCGTCCATTCTTACTTTCAAAGTTTCAAGGCTTCGCATCAATAACCAACCGGTATTCGGACTAGCCATATTTCCTAAAAACGTTCTTAAACCTTTTACTCTTTTGATCAATGCACTGGACCCTAAGCATGCTCCTGCAATTACATCACTGTGACCACCGATGTATTTTGTAGCTGAATATAAAACCAGATCTGCTCCATGCTTTAACGGGTGTTGCCATAATGGTCCCAAATATGTATTATCGACGGCTAAATATATTTCTTTGCCAATGGTTGAAAAATGTTCTGCTATTTCTTTGCTACTTCTAATATCGATCAGATCATTCGTAGGATTTGCCGGTGTCTCAATAAAAATCATTGCTAATTTGTCTGCCATACCATGATCCTCGACCATTTTAATAATCTCTTCTTTGCTTTGACCAACTTTAAACTCAAGCACATTGATGTTAAATTTAGGAAGAATCTTTTTAATAAAATGATCACTGCCTCCATAAAGAGGACTACTAATCAGCACTAAATCGCCGGGCTTTAAAAACTCCAACAATACTGTTGTACTTGCAGACATTCCACTTTCAAAGACAGCACATTCTTCTGCTTCATCCCATAATGTAAGTCGATTCTCTAAAATTTCAAGATCAGGATTGTTGATACGACTATATATCAGTCCTAATACCTCACCTTCATTTTGTTCTCTCAGTCCATAAGCTACTTCGAAAAAAGCTTTTCCCTCTTCTGCACTCTTAAATACAAATGTTGATGTTTGAAAAATCGGGCATTTAATTGCGCCTTCAGATAATTCCGGTTTATAGCCATAAGACATCATTAAGCTTTCCGGTTTCATTTTCCTTTTCATTGTTTCTCTTTTTTTATAATTATTCAACTATTATTTTCTTCCCATTTATTTGTGACACAGAATCTGTCAATTTTAAATAATAAATTCCTTTTGGCAGATGTGATAAATCTATTGTTTCAATTTTGTTTGGATACAGAATTTCTATTTCCTGGCTACCAATCGAATTAAATACTTGAATTCGATTTAAACTTTTTGACGCTTCAAGAATAATTTTTCCTGTCGTCGGATTTGGTGAAATGACTATTTGAAAAGTGTTATCCTTGCTTTCATCTATAGAATTTATCACTGATACCAAGTATTCCAATGTCCTGAATTCACATCCATTAACATCTGAAACTATTGCTGTGTAAACACCTGTTTGAGTAATATTTAAAATTCCGCCGGTAGCAGTTATAAATATGTTATTCAAATACCAATTACAATTCAGGTAACCACTCACATTTAATGTATTTCCAATTCTGACAATTTCAGGTGTAATAGAATCAAGGCCTGTAAAAAACAAACTATCTATGACGGTTTGAAAGCCTGTATTTTTCAACACGGTATCTTCACCTGACATCATGCTGGCAGGAACATAGGTGCTTTGAATAGGAGAACTTTTAAAAACACTTGAAAAAATTACAGCAGCTGTAAGAAATGTCCCATTCAATCCCGGATGAACATCATCAGCATCCCACAAATTAATAGTTGGATAATTGACAATTATTCTTTCCCAAGCGGGACCAATCGGTGCAATAAACTGCCCGGCTGTATCCAACAAAAATTTATAATTATTATAAATCCTATTAATTAATTCGACTCCTGTACTAGCGTAAGGAAGATAGCCTGCTTTTGGCCCCCATCCTGCAAACCAAACCATTTTTGCACATGGGTGATAAAAAAGCAGAGAGTCGCGAATTTTTATATGACCTTCCATCACCAAACTGGATGCCGGAAACAAACCATAATCATAGACAAATCTTCCTTGATTATCCTGCAAGACCAAAAAATCCCAGTCATTACTTCGGATCAAATTATAAACCAATGGATTGTTCATATGGGCAGAAGTACCTTGCACAGTATCGCCAACAGAAATTCCTCCCGGCATATGAGAGGCAACCACAACTGGTCTGTTTGCACCTATAGCAAGCTGCTCAAAAACGAATGGTAAATTATTTACACTTGTAAAACTATTTCCGACAAATAACACTTTTACAGTATCGGTCGATTGAGCAAAAGCAATTTTAAAAACAAACAGCAAGATTGTTGAAATTATTAATCTCTTCATTGAACTAATTTTCGAAATGCAAAGATATCTGAATTATCTCCAAAATCTGTTTTTATGGTTAAAAATCATATAAAACAACTTTAAACCATTAGTCCCTTAATTCTCTCACGAACGTCAATCCTAAACCTTTAAAATTTTATTCTCACCGGCTGCAATTAAATTAGTTTCCTTTGAGCAATTTTCCCATAATTGATACCCTCCGGACATATTCAAAACCTTGTCGTAGCCATTTTGTTTTAACATTCTCTGAGCCAAATATCCTCTTAAACCGGCCAGGCAATAAATGTAAATGTTTTTATTTTTATCCATTTCATGCATTCGCTCTCGAATAGAATCCACCGGAATATTTATAGCATTTGATATATGTCCTTTCTCAAATTCTTCTTTTGTTCTTACGTCTAACAACACATCGTCTCTTGTTATTTTGTCCAATTGATTCCAGTAGAAAATATTTAATCTGTCATGCAAAATATTCTCAGCAACAAATCCTGCCATGTTGATCGGATCTTTAGCCGATGAGTAAGGTGGTGCATATGCATGCTCAAATTCTGTTAATTCGTAAATGGTACTGTTTCTCTTGATAGCAGACGACAAAATATCGATTCGCTTATCAACGCCATCAAATCCTGCTATTTGAGCACTTAAAATTCTTCCATCTTCCGGAGTGAAAGCAATTTGAATACTCATTTGTTTAGCACCGGGATAATAACCTGCATGCGATCCATTGTGTGTGGTAGAAACAATATGATTAATGCCTGCATTCGTAAGATGCTTTGAAGCGGTGCCTGCTGTTGCAACAGTCATATCAAACACTTTCACAATTGCTGTATTGATAGCACCATGATATTTATGCATGTTACCCAACACAATATTATTCGCGCAAATTCTGCCTTGCTTATTTGCCGGACCTGCTAAATACGTATTCATGGATTGATGTGTAATAGGATTTTCAAATTCAATTGCATCACCTACAGCATAAATATCAGGATTGGAAGTTTGCAAAAACTCATTCACCCAAATTCCTTTTGCATCCCCAAGTTTAAGCCCGGCACTCACTGCTAATTTTGTATCCGGCTTCACGCCTATCGACATAATTACAATATCTGCATCTAACTCCTCACCGTTTTTCAATAACACCTTCAGTTGAGCGTCGCGTTTCTCGAATGCAGTAACGGCAGAACTAAGCAGGAGATTAACACCCTTCGATCGGATATGTTGCTGAACAATTGCTGCAATTGGAAAATCCACGGGAGCCAGAATTTGATTTCCCATTTCAATAATCGAAACTTCTAATCCAAGATCATGTAGATTTTCCGCCATTTCCAATCCGATAAATCCGGCGCCTATTATTACTGCTTTCTTTACATGCTTTTGTTGTACATAACTTTTAATGTAATCCGTATCCGCTACATTTCTTAATGTAAATATTCCCTCGTTTGCTATACCTGGAAAAGGCGGACGAATTGGCTCTGCACCCGGAGAAAGAACTAATTTATCATAGCTCTCTTCATACTCTTTCCCTGTCAATTGATTCTTTGCGATTATTGTTTTTGAAGAAGGGTTGATACTCATTACCTCTGTCAATGTTCTTACATCAATATTAAATCTCTGCTTAAAAGAAGTTGCTGTCTGAACAAATAATGCATTTCTGTTTTTTATAACATCACCGATGTAATACGGTAAGCCGCAATTGGCATAAGAAATATATTCCCCTTTTTCGAAAATTACAATTTCTGCATGTTCGTCGAGTCTTCTCAGCCGTGCCGCTGTGCTTGCTCCTCCTGCAACTGCACCAATAATTACATATTTCATCTTAATTGTCTTTTTGATGTTAAAGTGCAAGATTACGAATAACTACAAACCTAAATTGTGACTTATGTTACATGTAGACACTGAAATGGGAAAAAAAAGTCATTTTTTGAGTCAAATTCATTTTCCGGAACCGAATATGGTGCTATTGTTTACTTAAAAATATTTCCCGCAGATTGCGCGGATTTTCGCAGAACCTCTACAGAAAATAGTTTTTACTAATTAGGGAATTCAATTTGACAAATAATTGCATGAAATTAAATCTCAAAACAACTTAATTTTTTCTGCGCCTTTTCTGCGGAATCCGCGGAATCTGCGGGAGAAAAAAAAAGCTATTGTTTACTTAAAAATATTTCCCGCAGATTGCGCGGATTTTCGCAGAACCT
>CAYHCU010000207.1:4683-5639 GCA_964355035.1 uncultured Flavobacteriales bacterium
CTACAGAAAATAGTTTTTACTAATTGAGGTGGCTTATTTAAACCGCTCCCGCAATAAATCACTCCTCAACTTTTACTCTAATTGCGAAAATGAAATAAACAATAACAAAAACCGTGGCTATACCGGTAACAATAAACGTAGCTGCGGCTCCAAATTGAAACCAAATAAGTCCTGCAATTGAACTTGCCAACATAGCAAAAATACTTTGAAATCCTGAATACGTTCCGATGGCTGTTGCTGTATCCTTTTGATCAGCGATATTACTAATCAATGCCTTTGAAATTCCTTCTGTAGCTGAAGCATAAAGTCCATACAGGAAAAACAAGCCTGAAAAGACATAGATACTCTCTGTCACCGCCATTCCAAAATAAACAATGGAGAACAATATTAGTCCTAACAGAAACATTTTTTTAAGTCCAACCTTATCTGCTAAAATGCCGAATGGAAAAGCAAACAATGCGTACACCAGATTGTAGAAAATATAAATACCGATTACCATTGTATCTGCAAGTCCTGCTTGTTTCGCTTTTAATAAAAGAAAAACATCAGAACTATTAAAGAGCGCAAAAGCCAAAAGACCTACTACAAGTTTTCGATAACTTGTCGGACTTTGTTTCCAATATTTAAAAGATGAAAAGAAAGACACTGTTGGTTTCTTCTTTTCCAAATTAACTCGCTTATCTTTCAATTTAAATGAAGCTGCAATTGCTAAAAGCCCGGGAAGAAAAGCGATAAAAAATAAAGTCTTGTAATCCTGTGGATACAAACAAAGATAAAATAAAGCTAACAAAGGACCTAGCACTGCGCCAAATGTATCCATTGATCTATGAAAACCAAAAACTTTTCCTTTTGTTGAAGGCGTTGCTTCATCTGAAAGAATTGCATCTCTGGCACCTGTTCGAATACCCTTTCCAAAACGATCAATTGTACGCGCAAAGAAAATCCAAAGCGGATAG
>CAYHCU010000208.1:0-5634 GCA_964355035.1 uncultured Flavobacteriales bacterium
GCCAGCAAACTATCGCACTTTCGTAAACAGAAAGTGATTTATCGGGAATAACAAGATCTTCGTCGATTCCAATAATAGATCCAAATCCTTCACAGCGGCGACAAGCTCCAAAAGGATTATTGAAACTGAATAACTGTGTGCTCGGCTCTTCAAATGTCATTCCATCTGCTTCAAAACGATTATTAAATGAAATAGATGTATTTTTATTTTCATCCGGCAGCAGAATTGAACATTGACCATGGCCTTCGAAAAAAGCGGTTTGAACGGAGTCACTGATTCGGGATAAATTTCCTTCTTCTTCACTTTTCGAAACACTTAGTCTGTCGATTACAATTTGAATCTCTGAAGCAACGGGTACAAGTGGAGCAAGGCTAACTTCGACATTTTTTTTCTTTTTTGATTTTTTCTCTTTCCCAATCACTGATGAACCACCGATGCTCTTGAGTAAAGCGGTATATTCTTTACTCAACAAATCTTCGATTTTGTAAATACTTTCTGTAATACTTACACGAACAAATCCTTTTTGCAAAAGTACATTCAGATCTTCTTCAAGTGTGCGTCCGGGATGCAAATAAAGGGGCGCAAGAATATAGATTTTCGTTCCTTCTTTTAAGGACTGAATATAATTGACAACATCTTCGACAGTTTGTCTTTTTACAATTACACCTGAAACCGGTGAAATGGTTTGTCCAATTCTTGCAAAAAGCAATTTTAAGTAGTCGTAAATTTCTGTTGATGTACCAACCGTTGATCTAGGATTTCTGGTATTTACTTTTTGTTCAATTGCAACAGCAGGTGATATACCTTTGATGTAATCCACATCGGGTTTATCCATCCGACCAATAAATTGACGAGCGTAACTGCTTAAACTTTCAACATAACGTCGTTGTCCTTCCGCATATAGGGTATCGAATGCTAAAGAGGACTTTCCTGAGCCTGATAAGCCGGTAATGACGATAAATTTATTTCGAGGGATGGCTACATCAATATTCTTTAAATTATGTACCCGCGCACCTTTAATAATAATAAAATTTCGGGCATCTAATTGATCAATTTCTTGCATGGAATTTTTCAGAGTTGGCGAAGGTACTTATTAATGGCATTGTCTGATCACTTGAAAAATATACATTTTATAAAACAATCTTAAAATCTTTGGAAAAAATACATTTAGTTGGGACATTGTTTTCTGTAAAATTTATTCTCATTTCTGTTAATTTGCGAATTAATCAAGCTTTTTTAGCTTTAATTGAGGACAAAAAATGAGTTAAAACGAAATGGTTTGGTAAGATTTCGTAAACTTTTTCTTGCTTTTGTTGTTTACAGTATATATATTTGTTCTTCATCAATGCAGAAGTTCTATTCTGCAAGTTCCATCAACATAGTATTCACTATTTAAAATCAGGAGGAAAGCATAGGTAAAATTCTACTTTAATAATTTAACTCTAATTAAAGCAGAACGACTATGTCAAAACTCTCAGTGATGGACGATAAAGACCTTGTGCGTCTTTATCAAAACGGAAACCAAGAAGCTATTACCGAATTAATAGACCGTTACAAACAACGGGTCTTCTCTACTATCTATTTCCTTGTTAAAAACCAGGAGTTGGCAGAAGACTTGTTTCAGGAGACGTTCATTAAGATCATTACTAGTTTAAGGAAGAACAGTTATAGTGAACAAGGTAAATTTTTGCCTTGGGCTCTACGTATTGCCCATAACCTTGTCATTGATCATTTCCGAAAAGTAAAATTAATGCCTTTGCAACACGATACTGAAGAATTCAGCGTTTTTGATGTGATTCCGGCAAATAACAGAAATGCTGTTGACCAGATTATTTATGATGAAAAAATTGCCATGGTAAGAAGTCTTTTAGACAAATTACCACAAGAGCAAAGAGAAGTGGTCATCCTTCGCCATTATGCCGAGTTGTCTTTTAAAGAGATTTCTAAAATGCTGAATATTAACATCAATACAGCTTTAGGAAGAATGCACTATGCCATCCTTAAAATGCGTGAAATGGTGGACTCGAGCCCGATTTCTTTAAAAGATTAAAAAATATTGGTGATTATAAAATAAGCTGAAATAGGTATCGTTTAGGCTGTATACAAAAAATACAGCGCATGATAAAAACTACTACTTATTCAGATTTGATAACTTACGCTTACAATGAGAATGGTCTCATTGATGGTGATAGAACTCAGCGTGCTCTTGATGGTGATCCTCTTTTGAAAAGTGATTTTGATGAAATAATTTCTGTCATCAACACTTTAGATTCTGCAGCGCCAAAAGTCCCTGAAAGGTGCATTGAAAAAATCCTTCAGTTCTGCTAAATCGGAGGCAATAAAAAAGACAGCTTGTCATTGACGAGCTGTCTTTTTTGTTCTCTCTAACCTTTTTCTGTTCTCAATGCATAGGCAAGTGCGTTTATGAATTATGACTGCAATATATGATGGCAGATAAACGACATCAACTTTTTTAGCCCATTCTCTTACATAGTTAGGTGAATTTATCGTTCTGCATGGTAAAATGGTATAGGCAGGTTAACTTTTGACTTATCTTTGCAGCTATGACGAAAAAAGAGCGTTTTGAAGCTGTCATTCATTATTTTGAAAAAGCAATGCCAACTGCGGAAACTGAATTAAAGTTTTCCGACCCATTTCAACTTCTTGTAGCCGTTATTTTATCCGCTCAATGCACAGATAAACGGGTAAATCAATCAACCCCGGCATTATTCAATCTCTTCCCATCGGCAAAAGAAATGGCTTTAGCCTTACCCGAAGATGTTTTTCCTTTGATTCGAAGCATTAGTTATCCCAACAGTAAAGCAAAATATCTGGTTGGTATGGCAAAAATGTTGGTGAAAGATTTTAAAAGCGTAGTTCCTTCTGATGTTGAAGAATTACAAAAACTACCGGGAGTAGGTCGGAAGACTGCTAATGTTATTGCTTCAGTTGTACATAATAAAGCAGCAATGGCAGTAGATACACATGTTTTCAGAGTTTCAGCGAGAATTGGTTTAACTACAAATGCAAAGACTACCTTTCAGGCAGAAATGCAACTTGTGAAGTTCCTTCCTGAAGATAAAATTGCTATTGCTCATCATTGGTTGATTTTACACGGCCGATATGTTTGCACTGCAAAAAAAACAAAATGTGAGATCTGTGGTCTAACAGCCGTTTGTAGATATTTTAGAAAAAAGCAAAGTAGTTAACAATTTGCATAGGATATAGTTGATAATATTTTTTTTTATTCTTTTTGCAATATTTTTTTTGAAGTAGATTTGAGAATGTTTTATTCATAATTCAAACACTAATTTCAAATTACATGAAAACAAAAAAGTTATTACTCATTACTTCTTTTTTGTCCGGGACACTATTTTGTTCCGGTCAAACGCTGTCGCCGAATGTAATCTCGCCGGCAGGTGGATTCACAAGTGGATCATCCGGAAGTTTATCTTCGACTACAGGAGAAATGACCATGGTTGCAACTTTCACTGCAGGCTCAATTGCCATCACTCAAGGTTTTCAACAAGCCGACAATCACACTGTCGCCGTTGAACCTATTGAGAAAAATGAATCAGCAATATCAATTGGCCCCAATCCTTCGACAGGAATTCTAAATGTCTTTTTTCATTCTACAAAAGGAATGAAAATTAATTTTCGATTTATTGATATTAAGGGTACCGTCGTCTATGAATCAATTGTAGAGAAAGCCGAAAATAATAATTATGTTTCCTTTGATTTGTCTCGGTTTACAAATGGAACATACATTATTGAAGGAATTGATATCGGAACTTCTAAAAATAAGCAAAATCAATTCACGCAAAAATTCACAATTACAAAATAACTAAACTAAAAAATCAATCATATGAAATATAAATTATACTCCTTCTGCATTGTACTTGCAGCATTCTTGTTTTTCGGTATTGAAAGTTCAATAGCGCAAGGCGGACCTCCTAATTCCATGAATTATCAGGCAGTCGCAAGAAATACTTCCGGTGCTTTGATTACAAATCAAAGTGTGACTGTTCGTTTTACGTTCCACGCAAATTCTGCTGCCGGAACTATTGAGTACCAGGAAACACAAAACTTAACTACTAATCAGTTTGGTTTATTTAGCGCGTCTATCGGACAAGGTTCTGTTGTTTCAGGATCGTGGAGTGCAATCAGTTTCACTGGTGCAGACCAGTATTTGCAAGTTGAATTCGATGCTGCCGGTGGTAGTTCGTTTGTTAATATGGGGACTTCGCAGATGTTAAGTGTTCCTTATGCTCAAGTGGCAAATTATGCATACAATACCAATTGGAATGAAGCTTCCGGGTTTATTTACAATACCAATTCCGGTAATGTTACGGTTGGCTCTAGCTCTGTTACGAGTGGTAAATTTTCTGTTATTCCAGCTGCAGGCCAAGATGCCGTTTTTATTGGAGATCCTGTTGATGGTTATGCTCTTTATTGCTCAAAGTCCGGGGCAAATGAAGGAATTTTTATAAGTAAAACTAGTATCTCTAGTGGTACACCTTCAATTCATGCTGACGTTTCAGGTGCAAATACTGCAATTGAAGGGTACAGCTATGGTAATGGTACTGGAGTTTATGGCTACGGATATACCGGAGTTTCAGGTTCAACTAGTGGCGGCGGCTACGGTTTATATGGCTACTCTTCTATTTCAACAGGTTATGCAGGTGCTTTTCAAGGACGCACAAATGTAAATTTTGAAAATGATAATGCAGGAATAGCAGTGCCTAATCAAAATGCTTTTAGTGTTAACGGTGGGACTTCTCCACTTTGGTATCCGGGAATTTCAATTTATAGCTCAGGTCAATCAGACGGCGGTGTAACTCTTTATGGGTCTTATTTTGATGAACTTCAAGTTGCTGATGCCAATTCGGGAGCATACGCTAATATTACCGCTCTTGCATTTAATGTAGCAAGCGATATGAGAATGAAAAATAGTATCAATAATATTTCATCAAATTTTTACGCTAAGTATATTGATTATATCAGAAACATTCAATCTGCTACTTTTTGGTATAATACAGAAACAAAAGAGAAAAGAACCGCACCACATATTGGTGTGATCGCGCAATCTCTTCCTTTGGAGTTACAAGCAAAAATTGCTGCTGAGCCGGGTTTATCAAAAAGTGAAGAAAGACTAGGGGTAAGCTTAGCAGATCTTTCCGGTTTGTTGGTAGTAGGAGTAAAAGCTCTGGATGAAAAACAAACCACTTTTGAAAATGAAGTTGCAGGTTTGGAAAATAAGGTCGCTGCTCAACAATCAGAAATTGCTCAGCTCAGAGCGCAGTTGGCTGAAATAAAATCGTTGCTGGAAAAAAAATAAATCCGGAATGACAAACATAAAAAAGAGGAGTTGTCGGATTTCGATTATTCCTCTTTTTTTTGTCGATTAAATGAAAAGTATGAGTAATTCAACGAAAGTTCTTTTTTGTGCAATAATTGTCGCTTTTCTCTTACAAGGAAGGAGCCAAAGAAGTGTATAATATTTTCCCGAAGTTCGATTTTTAAATTTTTATTTAAGTAGTTTTAATCAGTTTTAGTTTTATTTAAATTTAACTCAAAAAACATGAAAACAAAAAAGTTATTACTCATTACTTCTTTTTTGTCCGGGACACTATT
>CAYHCU010000209.1:0-5592 GCA_964355035.1 uncultured Flavobacteriales bacterium
CCATGTAAAAATTGTTTGAATAAGAAATATGATGAAGGATATTTAGATGGTGGAGGTGGTAATTGATAAATATTTATAACATGGATAACATGATATTTGAGAGTAATGGTAGATTCGATGTTATTTATGCGGATATGATTTATGACAATATGGATTTTTCTTGGGTTGATAAATTTTGGAACTACTTGAAGCCCAACGGAGTCTTTATTATCCAAACAGATATTGCCTCATCTGCCGAAATAAAAGTTTATACACAAACAATGCCAAACGCAAAATTTTTCAATTGGCTAATCTGGAAGAATGAATTCGGAAATTTTAAGAAGGATAGATTTCGTCAATGCCACGATGATATTATCATGTTCTGCAATGGAGAAAATTGGAATTGGCATCCAGAAAAAATTCAAGTTCCGAAAGTTACAGCAAGTGCAAAGGGATTGAATAAAAGCGGTAGAGAAACAAAAATGGCGACAAGTGTTATTACAGATATTTGTCTTACCACTATTGCTAAAGAAAGAGTCAAGAAGGAAGACGGACATAACATCCGTTGGCAAAAGCCAAGTGCGCTCTATCAAAGAATCTTAGAGCCTTTCTTAGACGATGAACATAATCAAATTCTCGACCCGTTTATGGGTAGCGGCTCTTTGGGTTTATATAGTAAAAATAATAATTATGATTATACTGGAATAGAGTACGATTCAGAAGTTTATGGATATGCACTTAAGAATATAGAAGGAGAAAATGATGGATAATAAACCACCTTTTCAAATTGGTGAAAAAGTTAGGATGTGGGATGAATATAAGGTCTCAATAAAAAATACCACCTATATAGTTAAACAAATTTCTCCAAGTAAAAGTCAATCCTCATGGCTCATGAGCGTAAAAGAATTGGATAGGGCATATCAACTATATTTATGGGATAGTGATTGGTTTATAAAGATAGAGGAATCATAAAATGGCTAGAGATGATTTTCATACTGAATGTCCATTTTGTGAAGAAGAAATTTCCGTAAATAGAACTTCTTCGGGTGAGCCTATTCCTAGATATGATGATGAACCAAAAGAATTTCACGTTTCCTGTTCAAAATGTTATTCAATTTCTAAGATTGAAATTCTTGTAGTAAAAACGATGATAATGGGAAACCCTATTTATCACGATATGCAACCAAAATTTAAGGATGCGTGAGGTGAATATAACAAGTAAAAAAAAATTTAGATATTTTATTATCGGATTAGTTTTTGGATTTATTGCTGGTATCTTAAGTATTTCAATTGAACAAATTGAACCAGTAATAAAAAATATTCAAGATTTCGTAGGACATATTATTTAAGGAGAAACATACAATGATGACAGACCAAGTTAAAAATATTTTACTGAACCATTTAGATTCCTTCCTAGAAGAAGTTGGTGTTATTGCCGATATGGGCGAGTTTGTTGTTGGCGAAGCTACTTCGGCTCACATGGCTGACGCAGTAGAAGTTGTTTGGAATTCGATGAATTATTCTGCACGATTAGAATCAGAGTGGGGCAATGAACAATCTATATAACGATGAAGATAAACGTTTTATTGCTGGCATAGGTAATAGAAGTCTAATCTGGACAAATAGGCGGGAACAAGCCAGAGAATTTAAATATCTAGAGATAATATGGTATATTGTTTATTTAAGGTTAAAGTTTGGTGTGAAGGTTAGAAGGTCGAGTGTTATAATTATCAAGTAGTTTCAATATAACTCAGTCTTTTTTGGGCTGAGTTATATTTATCTAATATTATATGTTTAAGGAGGCTAGATTGAATTTAAAATTTGTTCCAGTTACACGATTAGATGATATGGCTAAAAATATCCTGCGTAAGAGGTATTTTGATGCTGGAGAAACAAAGTGGAAGCAATTAGTTACTAGGGTTGTAAATCATGTTTGTGTTGGATGGAGTGAAGAATCTAGGAACGAAGCATATGAAATGATTTACAATCGTTACTTTCTTCCAAATTCCCCAACTCTGGTAAATGCTGGAAAAAAGAAACATGCTGGACTTAGTGCTTGTTTTGTTCTTCCATTCGAAGATACCATTGAGCAAATTTATAAAACAAAACTTGACTTCGCTCTGATTGCTAGAAAGGGTGGGGGTTGCGGTACTACTCTTTCAAACCTAAGACCCGAAGGAGATTTGGTAAACGGTTCAACTCATGGATTTGCTGGTGGTGCTGTAAAATTTGCGGATACTATTTCTCACGATATGGACGCTATTACACAATCTGGTTTTAGAAGTATGGCAATCATGTTTACGATGAGAGCAGACCATCCAGATATTTTGAAATTTATTTCTGCTAAAACTCAAGAAGGAAAGATTGCGAATGCTAATATCAGCGTTTTTGTAACCGATGATTTTATGAAGAAGGTTGAAAACGGTGAGGATTACTGGACTACATTCAACGGTAAAAAATATCAAAAACTGAATGCCAAAGAAGTCTTTGATTTGATTGTTGAGGGTGCTTGGAAAAATGGTGAACCGGGATTAATTTTTGAAGATAGGGTAAATGATTCACCATATAAATATGCTGGTGTAACTATTGAATCTACGAATCCTTGTGGAGAACAGCCCTTACCACCATACGGAAGTTGTAATCTAGGTTCTTTAGATATTGCAAAATTCACAAATAAAAACGGTGAATTTAACTTTGAATTATTTGAAAAAGCTATCAGACTTTCAGCCAGATTCTTAGATTCCGTAATTGAAGTTAATTCATATCCTACTGAAGAAATTGCCGAAGTTTCAAAAAAGAGTAGACCTATCGGATTAGGGTTGATGGGTGTGGCAGATTTCTTTATGAAAAAGAAAGTTGCTTATGGTAGCAAACAATCTATCGAAGAGTTTGAAACTGTTTCAAAATTTTTGCACGAAAAAGTAAAAGACGAATCTGAAAAAATGGGTGTCGAGTTTGGAGTTCCAGAATGGTGTGCAAAACTTCCTGAACCACGAAGAAATATCACTGTTGTTACTTTTGCACCAACGGGAACATTGAGTCTTCTTGCTGGATGTAACTCTGGAATAGAACCTTTCTTCTCTGAAATTACTGAAAGAAAAGATAAAACGGGAGTTTATACCATTGATTCTCCTTCAGCCGAAGAATACTTTAGATGTGCTGTTTCAACCAATGGTGAAAAAGAAGTAACATGGGAAGAACATGTTTCAATGCAAGCAGTTGCACAGAAATACAGTGATTCGGGCGTGAGCAAGACAATCAACTTCCCAAATAAAACCCATAAAGAAACAGTTGGTAAAGCCTTTATTATGGCATGGAAAAATAATTGTAAAGGGATTACGGTTTATCGAAATGGGTCTAGGGAAATTGAGGTTCTTTCCCCTAAAAATGTGGATAAAAACAAATGTCCTGTTTGCGGAGAATCCACTGTAAAATTTGATGGTTGTACAAATTGTACTAAATGCGATTGGTCGCTGTGTTCCGTTGGATAACAATAGATAAAACTAAAATTTTATCAATATTCATATCGGAAAATATACTTAATTTGTATATTTCCCAATATAGAACAATATAAACTAAACATTAGTTTCATGCTTATTTAGAGTTCAAAGTAAGCACGATGGCAAAAGGAGATATATGGACATAGCAAATATTATTCATCCACCAAAAGTTCACAGAATAAAAATCAAAAAGCATCATCCTGATGTTGTTTTTAAAAATATCCCCAACGGGGATTGGCAAGATTTATCTATTGTTGAAGAAGCGGTATTGGCTGAAGGTGATTATAAACTTTTGTCTTTTGGATTTTCTGCTCAACTACCTGAAGGATTTGAGGCACACATTGTTCCCCGTTCTTCTACTTTTAAAAAGTATGGAATTCTTCAAACAAATGGTGTTGGAATTGTGGATAACTCCTACTGTGGAGATAACGATATTTGGATGTTCCCTTGTTATGCTACCAAGAGCATCGTCATTCCAGCAGGGGAGCGTATCGCCCAATTTAGAATTTTCAAAAAACAAGATGCGCTGAAGTTTGAATTTGTGGATACTTTGGGTAATAAGGAACGTGGAGGATTCGGGAGTACCGATGGATAAAGTAATAACTCACGAAAAAATAAAAAAGGATTCTTACACAATAGATGAATACGGAAGAATATATTCTCTATTGAATAATTATTATTTAAAATCAGGAAAAGACAAAGATGGATACGCAAGAATAACTTTACAAGGAGCAAATGGAGAAAGATGCTCATTCAAAATTCATTCCCTTATTTTACTAATGTTTGTTGGAAATTCACCAAAAGAAATGAAAGACCCAACATGTAATCACATAGATGAAGATATAAAAAATAATCATTATTTGAATTTGGAGTGGATGGAGAGAGGAGTCAACTCCTCCATTCGAAAAAGAAAACCCGTTGGAGAGTTAAACGGCGCATCTGTATTGTCAGAAGGAAATGTTTTAAAAATATGTCAAATGCTTCAGGATGAAGTATCATTGACAAAAATCGCAAATATTTTTTTGGTAAATAAAAGCACCATATCTAACATAAGGAATAGGAAAACATGGAGTTACATATCAAAAGATTTTGTTTGGGATAAAATTAAATTAAAGAATAAAATAGAATCTAAAAAACAAAGAGAAAAAATAACAGATTTTATAAGAAAGGGTTTGAAAAATCCCGCAATTGTAAAAATGGGGTTTCCAAATTCTGTTGTTCAAAGATGTTATCACAAACTTTTTGATTCTAAATAACAGCATAAAATTCTCATTTTATCACATTATCAAAAAAAGTAAAAAAAATATCCCTCTCATGTTTAGTGAGAGGGATATTTGTTTTATAACCTAAACTTTAGGTCATATGACCGAAATTATAGGTTATAGGGGTCTGTATCAGTTATTGTTTCTGTATACTCAGGAATAGAAGTAATGCTTATTTCATCTGGAATTTCTTGAATATTTGCGTATACTCTATCCATGTGAATAAAAGCCACGAATCCCTTTGTTGGAATTCCTCCTACCAATTCGACTTCTAACCACTTGTCACCCTTGTTGCCTATTGGTGAACCATGAATATTTTTTATATCTTCGTTTATTTCTACAAAATTTCTTCCTATTATTCTTGTGTTTTTAATTATGTAACCATTAACAATGTTCGGATTGTTTTGATTAATAACTCTTTGAAAAGTAATATTAGGATGAACTCTTATAGCCGTATCGCTAGTGGAAGAAATCATTAAGTAGGTTGTCATATTATTATCCTCTTGTGTAATCTTTGGGGGATTCACCAATCGCTAATGCGTGACATCGCCATTTTGGTATCAATGCTGTCTTTGTTTCAAATGTAATTACGGGCATGATTGGATTTTTATATTGAGAGAATGGGTTTGAGAATGTCTCATTCCATACCCCAAACCAAACAGGTAAACCTAAAACAGTTTTATATACTTTTCTTCGAGCCGATGAAGAAGGAACATAGAATAACCAAGGATGAGTCTGCGGAGTATATTGTCTATAATTTTCAGTATTACTAATTGTTTCAATAACCCAACATGGCTCTCCGTGATAATCTCTTTCTCCAACTTGTCTAAATACTGTACCGCCACATCCCA
>CAYHCU010000210.1:0-5505 GCA_964355035.1 uncultured Flavobacteriales bacterium
AGATGGTTTCCCAACTCTTGTTTGGTGAAGGTGTTGAGATATTGGATAAATATAAAAGTTGGTATAAAATAAAAATTCTTGCTGACGATTATCTTGGCTGGATTGATCAGAAACAGGTAGCATTAATTAACGACGAGGAGAAATCCAATTATGATTCTTTCTCCAATTTTGTATCGAAAGATCTTTTACAGATAGCAATCTTAAATAATTCTGAGATGTGCACTGTAGTTATGGGTAGTACGCTTCCATTCTATTCAAATAAAAAAATGACTTTTGGTGGAAATGATTATTCCTTTGAAGGTAACTTAGTAGATACTTTGGTTAAGCAGGCAGAACACATTCCACTTCAAGCACAATTGTATTTGAATTCACCATACCTCTGGGGTGGTCGTTCACCTTTTGGAATAGATTGTTCCGGTTTGACACAAATCGTTTACAAGATCTGCGGTTATCAATTGAAGAGAGATGCGAATCAACAAGCAGAACAGGGCGAAACGATAAGTTTCTTAGAAGAATCAAAACCCGGTGATTTGGCATTTTTTGATAATGAAGAAGGGAAGATCATTCATGTTGGAATTATCACACATGGAGGGCACATTATTCATGCAAGTGGGAAAGTCAGGGTAGACAAATTAGACCATCAAGGAATATTCAATTCTGATTCCAAAAAGTATTCTCATAATTTAAGGTTGATTAAACGTTTTTTTTAGCGTATTAAAAGAAAAATTGGCATTTCTGCTTAAAAAGTTGCAATTTTGGCATGGAATTTACTCTTGGTTTAGTAACCAATCTATCATAAAATGAAAAAAATCTACCTTGCCTTCTTATTGATGATTTCAGTGTTTATCAGCACCATCTCAGTAAAGGCTCAAAATACAGAAAGTAACGTTACCCTCTCTCAGGAAAAAATGAATGTTTTTTATTCCGGTAACGAAGACAATATACATCTTAGTTTTACAATTGCGAATGCTTCACCTGTTGAAATTAAAATTGTTGACATCACAGGAAAAGGAATTAAAACAATTAATTTGCCACTTCAATTTCCAGGTGTTTATTCTGAAATAATTGACAGAAGTACATTGAGTGATGGGATTTATATTATGGAATTGAATTGGGGAGGCAAAAGATTTATTAAGAGGTTTGTGATTTCGTAATTTGTTGGTTCGTTTTTCGTGAATCGTATATCGAAAATCGAAATACGAATATCCAATGGTGTGCTACCGACACTTTGTCCTTTGAATTAAAATTTCCCTGTCATATTGTACCCTTTTTCATTGAAAGAGCCCTTTGGCAATTGTTTTGACTGTTTTTTTGTGTTGCTGAGATTGTCCGTCAATCATAAATTTTAAACCACCCAAAATGAATCAAAATAATTTTACAATTAAATCGCAGGAAGCTTTTCAAGCTGCTCAGGAATTAGCTGAAGCGAATGGACAACAATCCATTGAAGCTGCTCATCTTTTAAAGGGAATTTTTTCAGTTGATGAAAATGTACTACCGTTTATTTTTAAAAAAAGTAATGTAAACATTGATAAATTTATTGACGAAAACGATAAGCTCATTGCTTCAATTCCTAAAGTTGCAGGTGGGAAAATTTACTTGTCAGATGAGCTCAATAAAATTTTTCAGAAATCGACAAACATTGCCAAAGATATGGGAGATGATTTCGTTTCCCTTGAACACCTTTTTCTTGCCATGATTATCAGCAAGGATAAAGTTTCCTCCCTTCTAAAAAATAGTGGTATTAACGAAAAAGACGTAAAAGTTGCTATTCAACAATTAAGAAAAGGAAGTAAAGTAACGAGCGCAAGTGCAGAAGAAACTTATAATTCCCTAAATAAATACGCAAAGAATTTAAATGAACTTGCTCGCAAAGGGAAATTAGATCCTGTTATTGGACGTGATGAAGAGATCCGAAGAGTTTTACAGATACTTTCACGTCGTACGAAGAATAATCCAATCTTGATTGGAGAGCCTGGTGTCGGTAAAACTGCAATTGCAGAAGGCCTTGCTCATCGAATCATAGACGGAGATGTCCCTGAAAATTTAAAACAGAAGCAAATCTACTCGCTCGACATGGGATCTCTTATAGCAGGTGCTAAATACAAAGGTGAATTCGAAGAGCGTTTGAAATCAGTTGTGAAAGAAGTAATTTCTGCCGAAGGAGATATTGTTCTCTTTATTGATGAGATTCATACGCTTGTTGGTGCCGGTGGTGGTGAAGGCGCTATGGATGCTGCCAATATCTTAAAGCCGGCCTTAGCACGTGGCGAACTTCGTGCAATTGGGGCCACTACCCTAGCAGAATATCAAAAATATGTTGAAAAAGATAAAGCATTAGAACGTCGATTCCAAAAAGTAATGGTTGAAGAGCCATCTACTGAGGATGCGATTTCAATTTTACGTGGACTAAAAGAGCGCTATGAAACACATCATAAGGTTCGGATTAAAGACGAAGCAATTATCGCTGCTGTCGAATTAAGCGAACGCTATATCTCTGATCGGTTTTTACCCGATAAAGCAATTGATCTCGTTGATGAAGCAGCAGCAAAATTAAGACTCGAAATTGATTCAGTTCCCCAGGAGTTAGATGAAATGAATCGTAGGATCATGCAACTTGAAATTGAGAGGGAAGCGATCAAACGTGAGAAAGATGACAGAAAACTAAAAGAGCTAAACGAACAAATCGCTAATTTAAACGAAGACAGAAATCAATTGAAAGCGAAATGGGAATCGGAAAAGCAGGTTGTTCAAGGGATTCAATCTTCAAAAGAGAAAGTTGAAGCATTAAAGCTAGAAGCTGAACAAGCTGAACGCTCAGGCGATTATGGGCGTGTTGCTGAAATCCGCTATGGAAAAATTGGTGAAGTTGAAGGCAATTTGAAAGCTTTGGAAAAACAACTGAGTGTTATGCAGGTTGAAAAGGCACTAATTAAAGAAGAAGTAGATTCGGAAGATATTGCTGAGGTTGTATCTCGCTGGACAGGAATTCCGGTGAACAGAATGTTACAAAGTGAAAGAGAAAAATTATTGCATCTGGAAGAAGAATTGCACAAGCGGGTAATCGGTCAGGAAGAAGCGATTTCAGCGCTTAGCGATGCTGTTCGAAGAAGTCGTGCCGGTTTACAAGATATGAAGAAACCAATAGGTTCATTTATTTTCCTTGGTACAACCGGTGTCGGAAAAACGGAATTAGCAAAAGCATTGGCAGAGTTTTTATTCAATGATGAGAATTCAATGACCAGAATTGACATGAGTGAATACCAAGAGCGTCATACAGTGTCTCGCCTCATTGGAGCTCCTCCTGGCTATGTTGGTTATGATGAAGGCGGACAATTAACAGAAGCCGTTCGTCGTCGCCCATACTCTGTAATTCTCTTGGATGAAATTGAGAAAGCTCATCCTGATGTTTTCAACATACTTCTTCAGGTTTTGGATGATGGTCGTTTGACTGATAATAAAGGTCGTACTGCTAATTTCAAGAACACCATCATCATTATGACTTCAAATATTGGTTCTCATTTGATTCAGGAAAGTTTTGACGAGATCAATGAGGTGAATCTGGATGAAATAGTAAGTAAAACAAAGGTGAAGGTATTTGAGTTGTTGAAGAAAACAATTCGACCTGAATTTTTGAACCGTATTGATGAGATTATTATGTTCCAACCACTGAACCGCGAAGAGGTAAAGCAGATTGTACGAATTCAATTCGAGAAATTGCAGGAAATGTTGAAGCATAACGACATGACCATTACAGCCAGCGAAGAAGCAATTGATTGGCTCTCACAATTAGGTTTCGATCCTCAATTTGGTGCGCGACCTTTGAAACGAGTCATACAGAAAAAAGTATTGAATGAGTTATCAAAGCAAATACTTGCAGGCAAAATTGTGAAAGATGCTGAAATTGAGCTTAAACTTAATTCTAAGAATGAATTTGAATTTGTCAATGTTGAAAAAAAAATTGAAGTTTAAAATCAATAGTTCTCTTTAAATAGATTCTAATTAAAGGATAAAAAACCGATTTTATTATCGGTTTTTTACGTTTAAAGGTGTTTCTTTAGTTTTTCTATTGTATTTTTACTCCGGAAAAAGCAGTCTACTAATGAAATACATTTTACCAATCTTGCTCTCTTTTTGCTTCAAATTCTCTGCAGCTCAGCCGGTTTCTTTTGAAAAATATTTCGGATCACCGCAATTGATAAATTATGGACATGGAATTAGTCAATCTGCTTCCGGTTCGATATATTTTGGTGGTTATGGCGACGATCAAGCCGGACTTTATTCACTTATCTCCTTCACAAAATTAGATGCTTCAGGAAATGAAATTTTTACCCGATATTATGGAGATTCACTTCGTCATTTTATGTTGATGAGAATGATTTCCACATTAGACGGGAATTTTTTACTTGTAGGAAGCAGAATGGATCATGGTGGTCAAAATAATCCTTATGCGATAAAAGTTGATTCCATCGGAACAATTATTTGGGAGCATGTTAATACTTCTGTTCCCAATTCCTGGTACTCAGGAGTAGCTGAGTTTTCAAATGGAAATTTAGTTTTTTCAGGAGCAACAACTGATACTATCAACAGTGATTTGAATTTGAGTGGAGTAATTACTGATCCCTTTGGCACTATCTTACATCAATTTTCGTATGGAGATGTTGGAATAACAGAAACTAGTGAAAATTGTGTGGTTACTCCTGATGGTACTATTTTAATTTGCGGAGATAAAGTTATTAATTCATCTACTGTCAATCCCTATATTGCAGTGTTTGATAGCACAGGGAGTTACTTATGGGATTTTCTTATTTCTTCTCACCACAACAGCGGTAGTAAAAATATTTATCTTGATCGAAATGGAAGTTTGTTAGTAATTGGAGAATCTGCAACTGACTCTAGTCCTAATTTTGATATTTTACTTACCAAAATTGATATTCCTTCAGCATCTATGATATGGTCGAAGTTTATTACTGGTACGAATGAAAGTGATGCCGGCTTTGCTATGAGTGAAACAATTGATGGGAAGTATGCGATTACTGGCTATGGATATGATTCACTAACCTCTTCCAAACGCATTTTTTTAATCGTGACTGATACAGCCCGAACTGAAATATCAAAAAAATATTTTGGCATCTCCCCTATTAACATTGGTTATGCAATCTGTCCTTCAATTTATGGCGGTTTTTTAATTGCCGGCGCAGATTTCACGAATGACCTGCAAGTTTTGGTTTATCAAAAAGAGCTGGGTATCAATGTTGATGAATTAATGACCAGAGAACTGAAAATTTATCCGAATCCTATGAATGAGGAGAACACAATTTATTTTTCTGATGCGATTGAAGAACTAAATATCACTGATTTGTCCGGTAGAAATATTTTAAGTGAATATTTCACACCAAGAAGAACTAATTATGTTTTACCAAAATTGCAAAATGGAGTCTATATTGTAAATTCTATTCTTGATAAAGCTGTATTAGAACATTATTGATAATTCCTGAATGAAGA
>CAYHCU010000211.1:0-5502 GCA_964355035.1 uncultured Flavobacteriales bacterium
TTGAGTTTGAGTGCGAGTGTGGAAAATCTAGTTTGAGTTTGAGTGCGAGTGTGGAAAATCTAGTTTGAGTTTGAGTGCGAGTGTGGAAAATCTAGTTTGAGTTTGAGTGCGAGTGTGGAGACGAAGCACCACACTCGCACTTCACACTCAATCCTGCAAAGTACCCGGGGCGGGAATCGAACCCGCACTCCCTCAACGGGAACAGGATTTTAAGTCCTGCGTGTCTACCAGTTCCACCACCCGGGCTAATTCTGTGTGAGTGTGGGGTGTGAGTGTGAAATTTCTCCACACGCGCACTCAAACTCACACTAATGTAGACTCTTTTAATCAAAAAACTCCCTCAAAAGAGAGAGTCTGTGAGCGGAAGACCGGGCTCGAACCGGCCACCCCGACCTTGGCAAGGTCGTGCTCTACCAAATGAGCTACTTCCGCTGATGGGGGGCAAAGGTAAAGAATTTTCTACTTGGACAAAATTTTAACCGCTTTTTCTTGGGTTAAAAATCAAATAGTTGGAGATAAATGGTCGATTTTTAGATTGATTTTGTGAAAATCTCAAATTTTGCTGATTCCAAAATATTTCATTTTAGAATCTTCCGAGATTCCTGGAGTTGAAATACGTTGAACTTCTTAAGACCTTTATTTCGTATTTTCGAAGCTTGAAAACCAAATTTGCAATAGTTGATATTGAAACTACCGGATCGTATGCTTCTGCGAATTGCATGACCGAAATTGCTATTCTTTTGCATGATGGTGAAAAGGTAATCAACCAATTCAGTACACTTATTAATCCGGGTACAACGATTCCTCCTTTTATTTCTCGACTAACAGGAATCACAAATGAAATGGTTCGTACTGCGCCGTATTTTCATCAGGTTGCTAAAACAATTTGGGAAATGACCGAGGATGCTGTCTTTGTTGCACACAATGTCAATTTCGATTACTCTTTTATCAAGGAAGAATTTAAGCAACTTGGGGCAGACTTCAAAAGGCAAAAATTATGTACGGTGCGCTTGAGCCGCGCTGCTTTTCCGGGACATGCTTCTTATAGTCTCGGGACAATTTGTTCTCAACTTGGAATAAAGATCAATGATCGTCATCGCGCTTTGGGCGATGCCGAAGCAACGGTTCAATTATTTGAAAAATGTATTCAAGTTGAAGATGAAAAGCATTTGAATGTTTTGTTAAAAAGAAATCCGCTTCAAACTGTTTTGCCACCATCTTTGTCTGCCGATAAATATAACAAGTTGCAGGAAAGTATTGGTGTTTATTATTTTCATGATAATAATGGAAAAATAATTTATGTAGGAAAGGCTATCAATATTAAGAAAAGAATCTACTCTCATTTTACCGGAAAAGGAAAGAACCGATTGTCATTTATGGATGCTATTGCAGACATTTCTTTTAAGTTGTGCGGAACAGAATTAATTGCTTTGCTTTTGGAATCAGATGAAATCAAAAAACATTTTCCGATGTATAATAGAGTTCAGAAATTTGACAAGACTTTTTTTGTTTTGTCTGAATATGTCAATCAAAAAGGTATTCGTCAATTGAATTTTTCAAAAGGCCATAAATCTATCAGAGCATTAAAGACGTTTAACTCTCACGATGAGGCTTGCGAATCGTTGCGTAACTTAATTGAGAAATTTCAACTTTGCGCAAAGTACAGTGGAATGCAATCGACTCAAGGGCCTTGTTATGATTATCATTTGAAAAAATGTAAAGGAGTTTGTGTCGGAAAGGAAAGCGTTGTTGAATACAACAGTAGAGTAGAAGAGGCCTTAAAAAGTATTATAGAACCGGATTCTCAGATTATAATTGATAGTGGAAGAACTTTAGGAGAAAAATCGGTAATTCTGATTGAAGAAGGGTTCTACAAAGGTTTTGGATATTTTAAAGAAGGCGAAGAACCTCAAACCGCTGAAGCTGCAAAGGAAATAATTACTCCTTTTCGGCATTCCGGCGATGTCAATAGGATTCTATCAAGTTTTACTCTATCCTTATAAGGTAAAGTGGCATCGGATATATAAATTCCCTAAACTTCTAAAAGCCCTTCACCCAATACTTGCCTTTTTGCACATTTAATTTTGGAATAGGGAGGTAAAAAAAATGCTAAACCGTTCCTTAATTTTCTCAAATTTTCACTGTTATTGAAAAAGTCCTTGAAATCATGAAAAAATCCGATGAAAGACGTCTATCGGTTTTTGTACATTTTCATTTAAAGATTTAATTTTTCGTTCACTTAGACTACTTTTCTTACAGTTTTTTTTACTGCCAAAATCAGATTCTAAAATATCTGCAAGTGTTCCCGAAACTCTTTGTCATGGCGGCATTGCGGTGGTTTAAAGGCGATTATTTTTCGTTTTTCGTTTTCAAATTTTATCTCAATAATTACTAGATATTTAGTTGAATTGCAGTATTAAAGGTCGATTTTTAAGTTATTTGGTTGTTTTGCTATCTACTCTTCTTTTGTTACAAGTGAAGATTTTCTTTAAAAATGCGAGAAAACAACTTCAAATACCTCCGTTATACTACTTCGGAAAGCAACCACAATCCACACACACCACACACATCCTTGGTTGTTTTTCACACCACACACAATGAATGCCAAGCTTACCCACACAAAGCTGAGCAAACAAACTAGCAGTAAACACCCCACTGTTTTGCTGCTAGTTTTTTGCTTTTTATTAGCAACAAATTCTGTTTTTGCGAATGTTACCATAACGAAAGCAACAGGAGGTTCGATTTCTGCCGACAAGGCTGCAAATGCTACTTCCCCAACCTATACGACTCTTGGTATCATTCGCTTAACAGAAGGAGTTGCAACTGACTTCGCTGTTGGTACAGGTTTAACGTTAACCATTAATGCTCCTGCCGGATGGTCGTTTAACACTACTGCAGGTATTACCGTCACGGCAACGGCTGCAAGGAATATTACAAGTCCTGTCATTCTTTCGAAAACAACTTCTGCTATTACTGTTCAATTTAATGTCACCGGCACAACGCTGAGTGATGTTTTAACTGTTACCGGTGTTCAGGTTATGCAGAATGATGGAGCCAATCAGGCTGTTGCTGCAAATCTTGTTTCCGGTGGTACTGCAGTAATTGCAGGTTGCGCTGCAGGTGTAAACTTAGGTACATTAACAGGAACAATTGGGGCAACAAAATTGTTAATCACCCTTCCGGGCCAAACGTTAACCGATGGAACTACCCTTGCAGGAAGCGGTTTTACAGGGATTGTTACAACTCAAACTGCGAATACTTCTTTTGTAGTAACCCGTATCACTGCATGTGATCAGTTTTATAATCGTATTACAACATATACTGGTGCAAAGACACTTTCTTTTTCCGGGCCTAGTACTGCACTAACAGCTCCAACATATACTACTGCCGTTACTTTTACTACTGGTCGCTCCACGACAGCCTTAACAACAATATTAAAGAAAGCCGAAACAACAACTATTACTGTTACGGATGGTACGGTATTAGGACAAACAAGTTCAAGTTTAATTGTCAATCCTGCCGTGTTAAATAATTTTTTGGTTGAAGATTTTGCTGGAGGAGCAATTGGAACTCAAATCGCAGGATCTGCTTTCGATATTAAAATTACTGCAAGAGATATTGAGAATAATACGAATAGTTACGGGCCGAATGTTTTTAGTGGCACTATCGATTTATCTTCGACAGGTACCTTAATAACAGGAGGCGGAACAAGTATTGCTTTTACCGCAGGAGTCTTGTCAAACAAAACGGTCAATATCAGTAATTCCGGAACAAGGACAATTACTGCAACAAAAACAGCAGGAGCGCAGACAGGAACGAGTAATGCTTTTACTGTTGAAAACCCGATTCCAACAATTACTAGTATTTCTTTGCCCTGTGTAACAACAGGATCAGGTGGATTTACGCTTTCTGTGAATGGAACGAATTTTAATGCTTCGACAGTAATAAAGATTGATGGCGTAAGTCGAACAACAATATATGTATCATCAACCTTGGTTCAGGCATTGCTGCTTACTTCGGACTTAACGACCGATGCTACAAAAATAATTACAGCTTTCAATCCTATACCAGGCGGAGGAACTTCTTCAGGAGAAGTGATGACAGTGAGTTCGAATCCTGTTATTTCAACACAACCGATATCGCAGACACTTTGCACAGGAAGTGAGGCGATATTTTCAGTTGTAGCAAGTGGATTTAACATCGGTTATCAATGGAATAAGGATGGAATTGCTTTAATTGATGGTGGAAATATCAGTGGTGTCAATACACCGACATTGACAATTTCCAATGTGAGTGGAGTTGATGTGTCTGCTAATTATACAGTATCAATAAGCAGCTTGTGTTATGCAGATGTTTTATCAAATTCTGTTTCCTTAGTTGTCGATTCAATAACTGCTGGAGGAATTGTTTCCGGAAGTATAGGAGTATGTTTTGGAGTAAATGATGGCGGTTTGTCGCTCAATGCACATATTGGTAGTGTACTTCAATGGGAATGGTCGATTGATAATTTTGCAACTGCCGGAAATATAATTTCGAATGCTACGACATCGCAATTGTTTTCAAATTTAAGCCAGACAACAGCCTATCGGGTTTTGGTAAAAAGCGGTGAATGTTTAAATGAATATTCAGCCATCGCTACAGTAACTGTAAATTCTTTACCAAGCATACCAACAGATCCGACTGCAAGTACTCCTCAATGTTCAGACAGTGTAATTACATTAACACGATTAACACCACCAGGCGGAGAGACCTGGTTTTGGCAATTTTCGGCAATTGATATTTCGACTTCAGAGTCAGGCATAAATAAATATGTTACAAATTCAGGAACGTATTATTTACGTGCTCAAAACAATTCAACTTTATGTTGGAGTGATGGAGCAGGCAGTCTAATAGTTGATTTGCATTCCGGTTCAGCAGGTAGTCAGACTCTTTCTGTTTGCGATGGTACAACTGTGACTCTACCAGATGGTTCAATGGTAACATCTTCAGGAATTTATTTCAGTCATTTATTAAATTCATTCGGTTGCGATTCAACAATCACCACGAACTTAACTGTTATTCCAAACACCACATCGACTCATACTGTATCGATTTGTGATGGATCTACGCATGTATTACCTGATGGCGCAACTGCGACAACGACGGGTGTTTATATCAGTCACGTTGCAAACATTGCGGGATGCGATTCAACCATCACTACGAATTTAACGGTTATACTGAATACAACATCGACGCAAACTGTATCAATTTGTGATGGAGCAACACATGTTTTACCTGACGGAGCAACAGCTACCGTGTCTGGAACATATGTTTCTCATATTGCAAATGGAGCAGGCTGCGATTCAACCATCACTACGAACTTAACGGTTATTCCAAATACTTCTTCGACGCAAACTGTATCGATTTGTAATGGTGCAACGCATGTTTTACCGGATGGTGCAACAGCTACTGTTACGGGAACATATGTTTCTCATATTCCAAACACAGCAGGTTGCGATTCAA
>CAYHCU010000212.1:0-5502 GCA_964355035.1 uncultured Flavobacteriales bacterium
GAAACAACGCTTTTTTTTGCCATTAAAGGTGAACGACATGACGGCCACAAATTTATTGCTGATCTTTTCAATCAAGGAGTTCGAAACTTCATTGTAAGTGAGCTGCCAGAAAATTTTAAAAGCCTATCAGCAAATTTGGTTTTGGTGGAAAATGCATTAAACGCAATGCAACTTCTTACTGCATATCATCGGCGATTATTTAATTACGATGTCATTGGAATTACAGGAAGTAACGGCAAAACGATTGTTAAAGAATGGCTGTATCAATTATTGCGTTCAGATTTGAACATTGTACGTAGCCCGAAGTCATACAACTCTCAAATTGGAGTTCCTCTTTCTGTATGGGGAATGCATGAGGATCATCAATTAGCAATTTTCGAGGCGGGAATTTCAATGCCCGGTGAAATGAAAAAGTTGGAAAAAATTATTCGTCCGAACATTGGTATTTTTACAAACATTGGTTCGGCGCATGATGAAAATTTTAAAAATGAAAACGAAAAAGTTCGCGAGAAATTAGAATTGTTTGTTGATGTAAAGAAAATTATTTACAATTCCGATTACACAATAATAAATGAAGTGCTGAGTAATTTTCAATTCAGCCAAAAGGATGTGCAACTATTTTCCTGGTCAAGAAAATCACGGGCAGATTTACAAGTTGGAAGAGTTTCTAAGAGCAATGAAGACACGCAAATACAAGCAGTTTATCAAAATGATTTTATCAACATTACGATTCCATTTACTGATGACGCTTCAATAGAAAATGCAATCCATTGCTGGGCTTTAATGATAGTGATGGGTTACGAGCAAGAAGTAATAATGGAGCGAATGCTTTTATTAAGTCCTGTTGCCATGCGCTTAGAAATGAAAAACGGTATCAACAATTGCTCTGTCATCAATGATAGCTATAATTCAGATATTGGTTCGTTGACGATTGCTTTGGATTTTCTAAATCAGCAAAAACAACATTCAAAAAAAACGCTAATACTTTCTGACATTCTGCAAAGCGGGAAGGATGAAATAAATTTATATAAAGAAGTAGCGGACTTATTGAAGGCAAAAGGAATTGATTCGCTAATTGGGATTGGACCTGCTATTGCGCGTCAGGAAAAGTATTTTACGATGAGCAAAGTATTTTTTAATTCTACGGATGATTTTTTAAGAGATTTTTCTCCAGGTGATTATAGAGACGAGACGATTTTAGTAAAAGGAGCAAGGCTGTTCGGTTTTGAAAAAATTTCGAAAGTGCTTCAACAAAAAGCACATGAGACAGTTTTAGAAATCAATCTGAATGCACTTGTCTATAATTTGAATTACTACCGTTCGCGATTAAGACCTCAAACAAAAATTATGGCAATGGTGAAAGCGACTTCGTATGGTAGCGGAAGCTTTGAGGTGGCAAACGTTTTACAATTTCATCATGTTGATTATTTGGCGGTGGCGTATTCTGACGAAGGAGTGGAACTTCGTAAGAGCGGTATTACGCTTCCTGTTATGGTGATGAATCCTGAAGTAATGAATTTTGAGATGATGATGAAATATCATCTGGAACCGGAGATATATAATTTTCGGCAACTAAATCAGCTTGCTGAAGTTTTAAAAAAGCACCGTGGAGCGCCTTTTAAAATTCATCTCAAGTTGGATACCGGAATGCATCGTTTAGGGTTTGAAGAAAAAGAGATCAATGAATTGGTCGTACGATTAACCAATAACAAACAATTATACGTTCAATCAATTTTTAGTCATCTTGCAGGCAGCGACGAAGCTGAACATGATGGTTTCACGAAACTTCAGACTGAGAGGTTTAAGAAAATGAGTGAAGAAATATCTTCGAATTTTACGTATCCGATTATGAGGCACATTTTAAACTCATCGGGAATTTTACGATTTAGTGAGGAACAATATGAAATGGTTCGCTTAGGAATTGGTTTATATGGAATTGCTGCCACACCAAATGAGCAAAACCATTTGCAGCAAGTCGCTACGTTAAAGACAACAATTTCTCAGATTAAAAATGTTGCTTCGAATGAAACCGTTGGTTACAGTCGAAAAGGCAAATTAAAACGAGATACAATCATAGCCACTGTTGCTATAGGCTATGCCGATGGCATTAGCCGTAGATTGAGCAATGGTGTCGGAAAGATGTTGGTAAATGGAAAGCTAGCGCCTATTGTTGGAAATGTATGTATGGATATGTGTATGCTTGACATTACAGACATACCGGCGAAGGAGGGTGATGAAGTAATTGTTTTTGGAAGTGATTATCCCGTAACTGAAATATCAAAAGCAACCGGAACGATTCCTTATGAAATTTTAGTCAATGTTTCTCAAAGGGTAAAAAGGGTTTATTTTCACGAGTAAGTTTTTGGAGTCGCATTCATTTTCCGGGGAGTGATTTAATGTGGGAGCGTTTCAATTTATTTCCCGCAGATACCGCGAATTTCGCAGATTTCCCGCAGAGAAAAATAAATTACTATTCGTTTTTGAATAATGGAATTACTGCAATTAGAAAAACTTAGGCATTTTGTTATTATGCCTTGAGCGTTGTCCGATTTTAATTGCTGTTACATAGGTAAAATTGATTTCAATTGCACTCGACGAAGCGGCCGAATTAGATAAAGAGGATACATTACTGTCATAAGTAATTCCAAGACCAACTGAATTATATTCAAAGCGAGCATTCACAACAACAGCATCATTCCAACGATAGAAACCACCAACATAGAAGAAGGCTTCTTTTTGATAATTTGTGTAGCGTGATTTAAATTGAATCTTGTTTTTGAAGAGACCGCCAAACATGAGTTCATTTTGAGAACCTTGATTCATGAAAATAGCCTTTGGCAATATCCATGAATAAGCTTCTTTGTCAAGGCTAATCTCCGCACTTGAGTGTATTGTAATTTTTCTGTTCAAAGGAGCATCTTGTCTGGTGAAGAAACTTACGTTTGGACTACCGATATGCGACATTGAAGCACCGATATTAAAGAAGTTCATGCCATCAGGAACGTAGAAATAATTTACACCTGCGTTAAAATCCAAATACGAGAATTGTTGCAGCTGAATGCTCTCTCCACTCATGACAGAAGGGTCAAAACTATCACCATTCCATTGATTGTCCCACGTGGATTTTGCCAAGTCGAGAGATTGTTGATTTAATCCCGCTTGAAAACCGATTGTAAAGAACTGATCCCCTTGGTCACTTAGTCCTTGAGTATAAGAAAGCGAACCTTCAATAATTGTCGATTTGAAACCTGCTTCACCGGCCTTGTCTTGATGTACTAAAAGTCCAACACCGAAAAAATTGCTGCCAAGTAATCCTTTACCAAGAGGAGCGTCAGCAGAAACGTGAATAGTTTTATAGCCATTACCTAAACCGGACCATTGGCTACGGTAAAGATTGCTTAGTCGAAATTTTCCATCGAAGACACCTGTCAATGCCGGATTTACAACCAAAGGCGCATTGTAAAACTGCGAGAAATGTACGTCCTGAGCTTGCACAGAAGTTGCTGCCTGCATTACTAGAGTAAGCAGCACTAGGATGATGTTTTTAGTTGTCAAAAAATTTCGCATTGAAAACTGCTTACTAACTTATCTTATTAATGTTACACTTCCCGTTTTACTTAATGTAGTGCCATCGCTATAATTAATGGTCACTATATAAGTAAAAACGCCCGGATTTAAATCTTTGCCTTTATAAGTACCATCCCAACCGATAGATTGGTTGTTGGTCTCAAATACTTTTTCACCCCATCTGTCGAAGATGGTGAATCGAATTCCATATAAATTATTTCCGCGAAGGAAAAGATAGTCGTTACGATTGTCGCCATTTGGAGAAAAGGCTGTTGGAACAAAAAAGTCGTTATCATGCAAGATCGTTACAAGTACTTGCCGAGTTGTATAGCAACCGGAACCATCAGCAATTGTGACAGTGTAAACCGTGGTTTCAAGTGGCGAAGCAATTGGTGTCGGCGTTGTAGTGCTATCAAGCCCTAGATAAGGCGACCAACTGTAGGTAATTCCTCCACCTGCACTTAATTGGTAGGAGCTTCCCCAATACATTGAGGTGTCAGGTCCTGCAAATGCAGTCGGGACGCTTTCGATTTTAATGAATGAGTAGTAAGTTACAGTATCGGAACCATATTGATTTGTAACAATTAGTTGAACATCATAAAGTCCATCATTAAGGTAGGTAATTCCTGAAGGATTTTGCAGAGAAGATGTATCCGGCACAGCACCCGGAAAATACCAAGACCAAGAAGTAAATGGCCCGCCTGCGACTATCTGCCCCTGAAATGAGAAAGGAACATTTGTACATGCTTGCTGAAATGGAGAAATAAAATCAGCTACAGGTAATGGACAAATTGCAGCAACTATGTAAGCAACTTTTGTAAATGAATTTGTTCCATATTGATTGCCTGCAGTAAGAATTACATTATAAGAACCGGGTAAAAGGTAACAAACGGTAGGATTTGGTGAAGTACTGCTAGCAGGTGTCCCACCAGGAAATAACCATAGCCAAGTTGTTGCTCCGCCAGTTGAAAGATCGGTAAAAGTGACACAATCTCTTTCACAGATGAGGGAATCGCTTGCAACAAAATCAGGGTTCGGAGGAGTGCAAGCGTTTACAATGATGTAATTATTTTTCTGTATTGTATCGGTTCCGGCAGGGCTTGTAACAATTAAACGAACTGAATAAGTTCCCGGATTTGGAAAAACAATGTTCGTTGGATTTTTTTGAGTAGAAGTACCCGGTATTCCTCCAATGAAAGTCCATTGATATGAATTTGCAAATGTTGTCGTGTCAGCATAGAAGTTTACAGTATCACCTGCGCAAATTACCGTATCGGAAGCTGTAAAATCTGCTATTGGGACATCGAGACTAACTAGAATAATACTATCAATTGCAACAGAAGGACTGCTGACTCCTGAGCCTAAACCTTTGTTCACCCAACGAAAACCAATTTTTATGTTTGGATTATATTTGCTGATGCAGGCAAAGAAATAGAATAAAAAGACCAGGTAGAAAAATTTGTATCTGCAGTACATTTCGGTGTCTTCGGTAATTCAACCAAAGATATCCACGTTGAACCATTATAATATTCAATGTAGGTGTTGTCATTATTATCCACTTCACCGTCTAGTTCGCCAAGAATATAATAGAAGCCTAATTGCAGACTTGAGACACCTGTACAATTTATCAATGGCGATTCAACACGTTTTTCGGTTGGCGTCGTTAGTAAAAAACCGCCCGGATCATAAACAGCACCACAATCACCGGCAGGACAATTAACCGCAGCTGAAGATGCATTTTCGGAGCCGGGAACATTTCCTACGTGCAGTGTTCTTTTTCTTTGACTTCCATCGGTTTTACAACCTTTTATTGAGCAAGCGCCAATTGCTCTGCCGGGTTCAGTAGAACTAATATACCATTGATTTGGATTTGGACCTTGTACACCAATTGATGTAACATTCCAAACGCCACCTGATGTTGGGCTCAGAAATCCA
>CAYHCU010000213.1:0-2308 GCA_964355035.1 uncultured Flavobacteriales bacterium
GATGTCCATGAAGGTAAATATTAATCTTTAAAAACATATTTAAAATTATGTGATTTAACCGATTCACCATTATCAGCAAGAAGCTTAAGTGTCTTCATTTTTGAAAGATGCCTTAAAGCTTTTTTCTCATCATATTTAAAATGAAGAGCATATTCTCTTTTAGAAACTTCTCCTTTAGCTTTGACCCATTCATAACCTAAGATCTCATCAGAATTTAATTCAGCTATTGCAGTATGATGAGAAACTCGTTTAATAGCTTCATGTGTTCTCGGAAATGTGAGTGTCAGAAATGGATCTTCCATTTGATATTCAGGAAGAGGTAATTTAAATTTATCGTTTAAGGAACGGAGAGATTTCATTCCGAAACCTTTTTCCTCAACATAATCCATTAAACCAAAAACATAGGTGATTATTGGATTGCGGCTAATGGATGGTGCTTTGAATGTGTTTAATTGTCCCAAAGAGATGGAAGGCATGGGAGCACCAGGACTTTTAACAACTATTTTGTCGCTGTCAATTTCTAATGACGATTTGGCTTCTTCAATCGAATAGTCTCTATGGACAATTGCATTAATTACAACCTCACGCAAAACATCAATTGGAAAGCTCGGGACATCTTTACGCTTGAACTGCATTGTATCTTTTGATAGAGGCAAAGCCTTCTTCAGCCAAACTTCAACCAAATCAGGAATTAAAACTAATGGTTGGTCAAATGTAGCAGGCTCAACCTTATAATCTCCATAATCCACATTTGCCATCAATGCTGCTTGTTTGAACTTAGCTCTAGGATTTTTGCCAAAAAGTAATATGCCAATTCCTGTGGGATGATATAAATTTGTTTTTTCGTCGAAGTGCATTGCACCTATATCTGCAAGATAATTTTGGAATGCCTTACTCTTAATTTTGAAGTTAAGTTTTGCTTCTTTAATAAATTTCTGCAAGGCTAATTCTGAAAATTCACTGAAATTGGCCCTTGTAACACTTCGCTTGAGAACGGATTCTTTTACTTCTTTTTTATAAACCTTTGCACGATGGATCGCTTGAGTTAAGAATTGACTATTGTGCTTTATTATTTGTTTTTGAAATTTACCATCAAACATGGTTACCTTGATTCCATTATCTTCCATGTATTTTATTCCTTCTCCTGCAACAGTCGGATCAGGATCTTCAATGCCAACATAAACGGTTTTTATTCTTGAACCTACGACGTGTTTACAACAACCCCGCTTAGGAGGGTTTCGTTTTACACATGGCTCTAGAGTTGAAAACAATGTGGCTCCTTTTAAATCGCGATTGACACATTTACGTTCGATTAAAGTAAACTCAGCATGATCACCATCTCGAAGTTCCCCGCGATAAGCTGTTTCTATCTGACCATCTGGAAAAACAAGTACAGCTCCAACTTTCGGATTCGCTTTGCCGTCAGTTCTTTTTTCTGCAATTGAATGACTCATTATATCAACGGCCATTTGCATACATTCTTTTGGGTCAAATTCCTCAACCTTATTCCTTTTCTGCTTCATCTTTGTTATTCCATCAAGACTTTTTTCATTGCCACTGATTTAAGTAGACATTCATCATATTCTTTTTCAGCTTCGGCACCAATTGTAATGGCGCTTCCGACCATAAAGGAAAGATATTTTTCACTCAAATTATAAAGAATGCTGCGAATAATAACATTTAGGTCAAAGTCGCCTTCAGGAGAAATGTATCCGATAGTTCCGGAATACCAACCACGTTTGGTTTTCTCAAATTCTTCTATGATCTGCATAGCCCGTATTTTCGGCGCTCCCGTCATACTTCCCATTGGAAATGTGGTTTTAAGTACATCTGAAATATCAAATTTCGGATCCAATTCGGAGACGATTGTTGAGGTCATCTGATGTAATTGCAAAAACGTTTTAATGCCAAAAAGTTCTTCAACTTTTACAGATCCTTTTGCTGCAGTTCTCGACAGATCATTTCTAACAAGATCAACAATCATTACATTTTCTGATCTCTCTTTTTCATCGTTGTAAAGTGTCGAAATAATTTTTTGATCTTCGTCGGTACTTTTTCCTCTTCGTGCAGTTCCTTTAATCGGTTGTGAAATTATTTTCGTGCCTCTTTTTGCCAAATATCGCTCAGGACTTGCACACATTAAAAAGCGTTCCTGAACTTTCGAGAATGCACTAAAAGGCATTGGTGAAATTTCATTTAGTTCCAGGTAGATTTGGTACGGATCAATTTCGATATTTTCAGAGAAAAATTCCTGGCAGTAATTTAATTCATAAATATCGCCACGTTGAATATGTGTTTTTATTTCATT
>CAYHCU010000213.1:2408-5499 GCA_964355035.1 uncultured Flavobacteriales bacterium
TTCATTATTCATTATTCATTATTCATTATTCATTATTCATTTTTCATTCTTCATTTTCCCCCAAGGTACCCATTATCCATTGTCCATTATCCATTATCAATTATTTCCCTCATCGCTTCAATCCACCTCGGCGAATCATTCAAACTTTCCACCAATTGAAGTTTTTCACCGCCATGTTCGCGGAATAAATCTCCATATTCAACAGTAATTTCATAGACAGTTTCCAGACAGTCGGCCACAAAAGCAGGGGCGAAGACAAGAAGTTTTTTGTCGCCCTTCAGTGCTCGTTCTTTGATGATGGCATCAGAATATGGTTTGATCCACGGATCTTTTCCTAACCTCGATTGAAAGCAAATGGTGTATTTTTCTTTCGGTAGATTCATTGCTTCAGCAAGCTTACGAGCTGTTTGATGGCACTGCGCACGATAGCAAAATGCATTATGATCTGACAAAGTATCGCAACATCCATCGCTCAAACAATGATTAGCTAAATCACCTTTTCTAATTTGTCGTTCCGGCAAACCATGAAAACTCATGATAACATGATCGTAATTCTCAGGATGGTGTTTGTTCCCTAACTCAGCAAATGACTGAATAAAATCAGGATGATCGCAGAAGCTGTTGATGAATTCAATCTCAGGAACAATTTCCCATTTCGAAATAACATTCATTATTTTCTCCTGAACAGAACCGGTAGAAGCGGAGGCATACTGTGGAAAAAGAGGAAGAACAATGATCTTTTTGTAGAATTGTTTTTTGAAATGATCAAGTGCTTTATCTAATGACGGACTTTGATACCGCATTCCGAATTGTACATCATATTCATCACCCATCATTTTTGAAAAAAGTTCGTGTTGACGCTCGGTATAATAGAGTAACGGTGATTTACCATCTTTACGCCATATTTCTTTATACAATTTTGCTGACTTTGCAGAGCGAAAGGGTACGATGATCAAATTCACCAAAAGCATTCTTGCGATTGGACTAATATCGATTACTCGCGGGTCATTTAAGAATTCGCTTAAGTACTTTCTTACATCCGATGTCGAAGGACTATCGGGTGTTCCTAAGTTGACTAGTAATACTCCTGTTTTCATTTTTTTAGTATAATTATAAATTACTCTTTTTTAGCTTGTTGTGTGAAATTTATTGTTTATTTCCAATATATATCAAGCGCGAAGTTAATGAGATTCCTAAGAAAAGCGAAGGTGTTTTTTTTCATATTTATTTGCGAATTAGAGTGTAGTGGTTGGGGAAGCACTTTGATTTTTTACCTCGAAGAACCGAATACTGACATATTTTTCTCTGCGAAAAATCTGCGCTTTTCTGCGTATTTTCTGCGGGAAAAGATTTTGAAACGCTCTCATATTAAAACACTCCTCAACTTTTAATATTACCCTTATTTTTTTGCCTTGAAAAATACCGGTTTTAAAACAGATGCAAAATCCTTTTAAACCCAAAATAAAGGAGAATCGAACATGTCAGAAAAGCAGATATAAAGCCGATGTAGTCGCCATGACGTGCATAAAAAGTGATAATTTTATTTCGGTGAATTTTGCCACGGATTGCATCTTCTTTCCACCACTCTGTTTTTGCTAGTACATCCCCACGTTGATTGATAAAGCAACTCACTCCGGTATTAGCAGAGCGTGCAATGTTCTTTCTGAATTCAACTGCAAGGATTCGTGCATAGCTCATGTGCTGACGATAACCGGGAGTATTTCCCCACCAACCATCATTGGTAATGACAGCAATAAATTCACCGCTATCGCGAAGAAAGCCACTCATAAAATCGCCATAGATTGATTCATAACAAATCGCAGGACTTATTTTACTTCCATCGATAGCAACAAAATTAGTTCTGTATTGTTGAGTTCCTAAACTGCCTGACGTTCCACCTAATTCCAGTGCATATTTTTCAAGAAAACCAAAAATAGCAGGATACGGCATTTTCTCTACGCCCGGAACCAATTTACTTTTATGATAGACTTGCACCGATTGAACTTCGGCAATGAGCATCGCTGCATTGTAAACATCGTAGTATTCATTGCCACCATTTAGTTTACGGGCAGTTTCGGATTTCTTTGTTGAGTCATTATATTGTTTGAAAGAAGTAAGTCCGATTATGACATTCAATTTAGGATAGCCATGCAGATATTTACGAAGAGTTTGCACAGATCTGTCAGTTTCGAATCGGTCTTCCCAGATTCCGTCAGGCATGGCAGTTTCAGGGGCGAGTAAATATTCTGTAGATGTGTCAAGAACAGTAGAAGAAAGGCGAAGAATTTTATTCAATTGATCAACGCCGGTTCCGCTGAATTTTTCATTATAAGGATCGATATTTGGTTGAACAATGGCAACTTCAGTTTCGATTCCTTTTTCTGTATAATCGTAATATTGATCGAGCGAAAAAATAATTGGCCCTGCCAGTAAAACGAAAATCAAGAAAGTCAGCAATAGAATATTGATTTTTCGAAGACGCAATAAGAGATCTCTGTACCAGAAATTTTTCGCCAATTGGAAAACCATTAAGTTGATCAGAAGAACCCAGAGAGAACCGCCTAAAGCACCGCTGTATTCATACCATTGAATCCATTCAGGACGAGTGGCAAAGACATTTCCCAAGGTTAACCAAGGCCAGCTGACTTCCCAATTGAGGTGCATGTATTCAAAGCCGATCCAGAAAAGGATCAGCGACGAATACCCGATTGCCGGACCCTGACTTTTTTTGACACGATAGAATAAGTACCAAACCGTAGTCATTAAAAAGGTATTGAGGCCAATGGCAATAAAACTTCCGACATCGCTGGAAAAATAAATCCACCAGGTAGTCAAGGCATTCCAAGTCAGTAATCCGATGAAGAACTTTCCGAAAATCCTCCAGCTACTTTTTTTAGTTTTTAAGCGCGAATAAACATGTTCGCAAAACAAAAGGGGGACGAAAGCAACAAAAATCAATGGCGTAAATCCATGTTCCGGCCACGAAAGCCACAACATTACACCAGAAAGTACAGAGACGCCGGTGAGCAAAAAAGATTTCTTGAATTTCGACATATTAATAAGCGCAATATGTGCAAAATAGTTGAATTGG
>CAYHCU010000214.1:0-5492 GCA_964355035.1 uncultured Flavobacteriales bacterium
AAGTAAACTGCAAAAACGAATGCTGCACTTGATTCATTTTTGAAATGGGACAAAAAGGTAAATTCTGGTGATTTTAGATTTGAATGGGTTATATTTTAAAAAATAAAGAAGAGTATTTTGCTTTTGAGATAAATGTGATAGCAACCTCTTTTCGTGAAATTCAAGTTCAATACCCAACCTCCTAATTAATCCTTCCCACTTATCAACCCACCAAGCAGTCCTCCTATTCCATGGCTTTCTTCTTTTCTTCCTCCCCATCGACTGGCGGAGATGATTCTATCTGCAAGTCTTGAGAAAGGTAATGTTTGCAGGTAAACTATTCCGGGGCCGGTAAGGACAGCGTAAAAAAGACCTTCGCCACCGAAAAGGACGTTTTTAAATCCGCCGATGAATTTGATGTCGTAATCAACTGTAGGTTGAAAAGCAACCAGACAACCGGTATCGACACGAAGTCTTTCGTTGGGTTTCAATTCTTTTTTGATCACTGTTCCGCCGGCGTGAATAAATACTTTTCCGTCACCGGTCAATCGCTGAAGAATAAATCCTTCTCCTCCAAATAATCCGGCACCGATTTTTTTTGTGAATTCAACACTGATGTCAATGCCCTGAGCGGCGCAAAGAAAACCATCCCGTTGACAAAGAAATGTTCCACCGACATCAGGAAGATTGATAGGAATAATTTTGCCGGGATAAGGAGCAGCAAATGTAACATTGCGTTTTCCGGCACCGGTATTTAAAAAACTGGTGATAAAGAAATTTTCTCCGGAAACAATTCTTTTCAGTCCGGCAAAAATTCCGCCTTCTGTTCCTGTTTGCATTTCAATGTCATCTTCCATAAACAGCATCGCTCCTATTTCAGCTCTTACTGCTTCACTTGGATCTAATTCAATTTCGACGGCTTGCATGTCGTCGCCAAATATTTTGAAGTCTATGTCGTGTGCCATATTTTATTTAGTTTAAATTCAATAATCAGTTTCCGTTTAACAATGTACTTTCTGCTGCTTTTAAAATTTCAAATGCACCGGCTTTCGTTTTTGATTCGGCATACGTTCTTAAAACCGGCTCTGTACCTGAAGCACGAATCAATAACCATTCATCGTTATTATCGTCGAAGAAATATTTGTACCCATCTAAATCTTCGATTCGCTTTACATTGTATTTTCCAAAGGATTTATAAGTATTGTTTGCTGTATTGATCACAATTTTCTGTTTCACTTCTTCTTTGAGATGAAGATCATTTCTTTCAAAAGCAAAGGCACCGATTATATCATCAACTTCTTTAATAAGATCAGGCATTTTCTTTCCGCTCTTTGCCATGAATTCCCAAATGATGAGTCCGATCCAGATTCCATCGCGCTCAGGGATATGACCTTTGATAGCAATTCCACCGCTCTCTTCACCACCAACAAGAACATCTTCATGCAACATGATCTCACAAATATATTTGAAACCAATTTTCACAGTTTCCACAGGTAAATTATAGTGCTTGCAAAGTTTTTCAACTTTAGGAGTTGTGCTGAAAGCGGTACAAACTTTTCCGGTTACACCTTTGTACTTCACCATGTAGTGAATCAATAACAAAATGATGTGATGCGAATCAATAAAGTTGCCATTGTTGTCATACATACCAATTCTATCTGCATCACCATCAGTGACCAATCCGCTGTCAATTGTTCCTGAATTTTTGATCAGATTAGAAAATTCAATCAGGTTTTTATGAATAGGCTCCGGAGCTTGTCCATGGAAACCCGGATTATCATCACAATGAAGCATGGTAATGGTCGGGAACAATCTTTTTATCACATTCTGGCCTGAACCAAACATAGCATCATACGCCAGATTCAATCCTGAATTCCGAATGGCATCCAAGTCGAAGTTTTCTTCTACCTTTTTTACATACTCATCTTCCAAATTGACAATTTGCACAGATCCATTTTTCACTAATTCATCGATTGAGTATTTTTCAAAATCTAATGAGCATCGTTCCGGAATAATGTCTTCGATTTCCTGAACATTTGAGGGTTTCATTGGACCTCCGAAAGAACCTTTTAATTTGAATCCATTATAGGAAGGCGGATTATGGGATGCAGTAATAATAATTCCGGCATCTCCTTTATGTTCAATAGTACCAAGAGAGACCATGGGAGTCGAAACATATCCCTTTGCCAGCAACGTTTTAACACCTTTGGCAGACATCACCTTTGCTACTGTTTCAGCAAAAAGTTCACCTCCAAATCGGCAATCGTGACCAACGACAACAGAAGGAGTTTTGTTGTTTTTAAGTAACCAGGTCGCTGTTGCTTCGGCCACTCGGGCAACATTTTCAACTGTAAATTCACGGGCGATTATTGCTCTCCAGCCGTCGGTTCCAAATTTTATTTTAGTCATTTCTAGATAGAATTTTAACCCTATTGGGCATTAAAATATAGTGCGAAAATAAGTTCTTTTTTTAGATATTGAAAAAGAAATCACGACCTGATACCCCGGCGATCCAATGCTTTTTGAAAGCGGCGGGCATTTTCAAGATGCTTGCTGTAGGTGGACGCAAAAGAATGATAACCCGAAAAGTCTTCCTTTGCACAGAAGTACATATAATTGTGATTCACATAGTTTAAAACAGCATTAAGCGAACTGATTGTCGGCAGACAAATTGGTCCGGGTGGAAGACCTTTATATTTGTAGGTATTATAAGGCGATTCAATTTCCTTGTAAATGCTAAGCACCCGATTGATGGTAAAGTCGCCTAAAGCATAGACAAGTGTTGGATCTGCTTCAAGTTTCCAGTCTTTTTTGTAGCGATTCACATAAACACCTGCGATAATTGGTTTCTCATCTTCCCGATTCGACTCCAACTGAACAATTGAAGCAATAACAGAGATTTGCACCGGTGTCAATCCAATTTTTTTTGACTTTATCAATCTCCCAGCTGTCCAAAAGCGCTCATGTTCTTTCTTCATGCGGAGAATAAATTTATCGGCGCTTGTATTCCAATAAAACTCATAAGTATTTGGCAAAAACATTGATAAGATATTTTCGCTGGTGAATCCTAGTTTTTTAGTGTAGTCGTAGTCGTTAAGTAAATTCAGCACAGACTGCTTTGGAGCTTCGATTTGTTCGCTGATACGTTGAGCTAACTGATCCTTTGTTCGGATATTATTGAAGATCACATTCACCGGTGTTTGTTTACCGGAACGCAAAAGTGATATCAAATCCTTGTTTGACATCTTATTACTAAGCTTGAATTTTCCGGGTTTAACATTTGTGTCATACTTCATTTGGTGAGCAGTCCACCGAAATGAAGATTCGTTTAACAAAACATTATTTGAAGATAGGATTTCCACCAAACCTTCAAAATTTGTACCGGTTGGGATAAAGAGAAACTGCGTTGTTTTCTTACCTGAAAAAATATTCGGGGTATAGATTTTCTTGTAAATGAGCGTGCCCATTATTGCAGCGAGCAGAAATAGTGCGAGCACAATTCCCCAAATTATTCGAAATATTGTTTTTTTCTTTGCCATATTAATATGTTTGCGAAATTACTTTAGGAATTCAACAAAAGAGAAGGAACTCAAAATTATTTCTCAACAAAGGAACTCTAATGATTTAATGACGCTTAGCTAACATTACCATAACATAAGGCGAGTAATTTTACCAAAAGATAATGATGGAAAGCAAACGAAAGAAAATTCTTGTAGTTGATGACGAGACAGATATTGTAGAAATTTTAACCTACAATCTGGAGAAAGAAAATTTTATTGTTTACAAAGCATATAGTGGAGAAGAATGCATTGAATCTGCGATAAAGAATAACCCTGAAATGATTATTTTAGATATACGAATGCCGGGTATGACAGGAATTGAAGCATGTAGGACATTGCGTATGAACAGTAACTTCCAGACTACACCGATTTTATTTTTAACAGCAGACTCAGATGAGTATACCTCAATGAATGCCATAGATGCAGGGGGAAGTCATTTTGTAACAAAGCCCATAAAACCATCCATACTGGTAAGCATTATCAAAGAGTTAATAGGCAAAGAAGTATAATCTGAACATTCGCTTAATACAAGAAAAGGCTTAAAATTTAAATAAAAGCACTTTTTAGAAGAATTCTTAACATTAAAATAATATTAGACAAACAATTCAATAATCACATAACACTTAATTTGCATCAAATCTCTTAAACATGAAAAAACGGTTACTCAGATTATTACTTGCGGGAGCTTTAGTAAACACAACAGCAAACGCACAAGAAGTTCAAGAAACTCCGGCTGACACACTTACATCTACAGTAAGTGCAATACGTCAGGAATTAGACGTTCTAAAACGTACTAAAATTTCAGGTTACATTCAAACACAATTTCAGTACGGTGATTCAATTGGGGCCGGGCAATATGCAGGCGGCTCTTTTGCAGCCGGTGCAGATAAAAGATTCCAACTTCGAAGAGCTAGAGTTAAATTTCAATATGATGCTCCATTAAATGAAAAGGGTATCAGTACTTCTCAGTATGTTTTACAATTTGATGTTACTGAAAAAGGACTCTCAATAAAAGATGTTTATGGTAAATTCACTGATAAATGGATAGGATGGTTTTCAATTACTGCGGGTATGCAAAACAGACCCTTTGGTTTTGAAATTCCTTACTCTTCAAGTTTACGTGAATCTCCGGAAAGAGGAAGAATGTCACAAATATTGTTTCCGGGAGAAAGAGATCTAGGAGCAATGTTAACGATTCAAGGTCCAAAGACTTCAAACTGGAATTGGTTGAAATTAGAAGCAGGATTATTTAATGGTAACGGAGCACCGGGAGCTGGCGCAAGTGTTGCAGAATTTGACAAGAAAAAAGATTTCATCGGTCACTTAACAGCGACACGCAGTAATAAATCAGAAACAATCAAATATGCAATTGGCGCATCTTATTATAATGGTGGTTTCAGAATAGACACCGTTAATGTTTACAATTTTTCTGCAGATATCTCAGGTGTTAAAGGTTTTGTAATCGGTACAAAAAAAGATGATATTAAACCGATAGGACTTGGAGCAAGAAGTTATTCAAAACGACAGTATATGGGTTTTGACGGGCAATTAAATATTGATTGGATGGCGGGATTAACAGTAATTCGTGCAGAATACATCAACGGCGAACAACCTGGTGCTTCCGGCACTACTGCAAGTCCGAATTCAAATGTTTCAAGTACTAGTGATATTTATAATCGCAAATTCAATGGGGCCTACTTTTACTTTCTCCAGAACATCATGCAAACTCCTTGGCAAGCAATTGTTAAATATGACTGGTATGATGCAAACACAGAAATAGGAGGAAATGATATAGGTAAAACAACAGCAGGAGGACTGAAAAACACAAATGCAACAGATTTAAAATACACAACCATTGGCTTAGGCTTAGCCTACCGTTGGGATGCAAATGTGAAACTTACAGCTTATTATGATATGGTAACAAATGAAACTTCAACAAATTTATCAGGTTAC
>CAYHCU010000215.1:0-5483 GCA_964355035.1 uncultured Flavobacteriales bacterium
ACCTCTTTCACCTCGTCAAAACAATATAATCATTGATCAATAGTTGCAAAAATTCTCTAGTCGAACTCTCGTAATTTTGTATTCTTAATCTTGTTTGCATTAATTCTGACAAAATTTCCAATGCTTCTTTATGAGCTTGATTAGGATATTCTTTTTCTTCATCTAAAGCAGATTTTAAAACGAGCATTTCTTTCTCATTCATATGAATAACCTCTTTATACCGAACTATATGAGTGGATTTATTTTTTAAACTCTCGATATTTGTCAATGTCACCTGACGTTCAGTCTTTATTTTTATGACCGCTGTATTGGATAACATATCTCCCAATCGTTGCGACTTAACCGTTGAATTAATCATGATAATCCCTAGCGTACCAAGCGTGATATAAATATCAATCGAACGAAAAGCCCAACGAACTAAATAATCAGACATTCTGACTTCTGTACCGTTAATTTTAACAACTTTCAATCCTACGATTCGCTTTCCCATAGATTGTCCATTTCCAACAACATCAGAGATTAAAGAATAAAAGACAAAAACAGGAATTATGGTTATCATTGTCCCTAAATCATCATACTTATATGGTAAAATATAATTCACCACAGTAAACAAAACAAGCATCATGACTCCCATAAAAATCAAATCAATTATATAGGCTACTCCTCGTTCTCCGATATTCGCCAGATTATAATCTATTGACACATTTTGTGCAGTAAGTATTTCTAACGTTCGCATTTATTATTCCAATTATTATTACTTTTATCCACACCGATTCATTTTAAATGAAAGAAACTAATTTCATCAATCAAAATAAAAAGAAATGGAAGGAACTTGAAGAACTTTTGCAAGAAGAACGAAAAGATCCCGACAAACTTAGTAATTTATTTATTCAAGTAACTGACGATCTTTCGTATGCACGAACATTTTATCCCAATCGGTATGTCAGACTTTACTTAAACAACATTGCCCAACAACTATTTTATTCTATATACAAAAACAAAAGTGCGAATAAATCGGGCTTTTTTCGATTTTGGAAAGAAGAACTTCCTGATCTGGTCTATTCAGCACGTAAAGAACTTCTTTTCAGCTTATGCTTCTTTTTGGTTTCAATCGCTATCGGTGTATTCTCCTCGAGGCATGACCCAAGTTTTGCCAACCTCATTCTTGGCAATAACTATGTTGAAATGACATTGGACAATATCAAGAAAGGTGATCCTATGGCTGTTTACAAAAAGATGAACAGTGTTGACATGTTTCTTGGAATAAGTCTTAATAATTTAAAAGTTTCCTTTTTTGTTTTCATTTCCGGCATTATTTTCTGTATAGGTACTCTTGGAATGCTCCTTTACAATGGAATCATGCTTGGTGTTTTTCAATACTTTTTTATCCGTTACGACTTATTCTGGGAGTCATTTCTTAGTATCTGGTTACACGGAACATTAGAAATTTCAAGCATTATAATCGCAGGTGGTGCCGGAATTACATTGGGAAAAGGATTAGTCTTCCCGGGAACCTATACTCGTGCACAATCCTTTTTTCTCAGCTCCAGAAAGAGTGTGAAAATATTGATCGGTATTGCTCCCATCATTGTTTTGGCTGCTATTATAGAAAGTTTTATGACTCGATATACTCATGCCCCAGACTTCGTCAAACTTACCATCATTCTTCTTTCTGCTGCTTTTATTCTTCTTTACTTTGTATTCTACCCGATACATAGACATCATTCAGGTAATTCAGTTTATATTCCCGAAAGCAATTTACAGCCTGAAATAAACGAACCTTTTGACTTCAAAGCTATCCAACCTACAGGTTCTATATTTATGGAAGTCTTCAGTATCTTCAAAATATTGGGCGGGAAAATTGTCAAATGGAGTTTAGTTACTGCATCACTAATGACAACCTATTTGGTACTTATTTCGAGCAATTTTAAAACCGATTACCTTGATTCCTATTTCCTAGCTTCTGTTTTTAAAATATTTGATTATCAAGGAAACTTTCAATTGTTTTTTATGAATATAATTGCATTTTCAACTTTGGCTTTCTATTTTCTTAAACTTATTTCTCGCTATGTTAACAAAACTTTCAGAACCAGCACCAAAACATATTTGTTTGTTGTCTTTTTTACACTTCTCATCAATTTTCTATTCAAAGAATTCTCCGGATTAACGATAGCTCTTGGCCTCTTCTTGGGCCCGGTACTTATGTTATGGTTAGTTATTGTATATTACCAAAGCTCCGGTATTTTCAGTTCGCTTCTCCAAGCAATTCAATACTTCCGAAAAGCTACAGGAAAAGCATACCGAATTTACCTTATCCTTTCTTTCACTTCCATGATCCTTTTTCTTATCCTTCAAACACCTCTTTTAGGATTCTACATTTCAATTACCAAATGGAATATTTACGTATCAGCAGCACAATTAAGTTTAATTACAAATATTTTCAATACAATCTCTTCGTATTTTTGCTTTTTCATTATTCTTCCTTTTTTTCTATTCGGAAATTTTCTTGGCTATTTTACACTTTATCAAATAATAACTGCGGATTCCTTGAAGGATAAAATCATGGCGCTTAAATTGACTAAAACAACTTAGTTCAGTCACATGAAAAAAAACATCCTCCTTCTGCTTATTTGCTTCAACTGCTTTCTGACATCTCATGCTGAAACGAAACCGGTTAAAACTGAATCTTTTTTCAATAGAGAACAATATAAAGAAGTAGCAAAGGATTTTAAATATAAAAAAACGATTGTAGTAAATAATAATGACCATAAAAATTACAAGCAACCCAATTTTGACTGGCTTAAATACTTAAGCTATGCACTGGTTTTTTCCTTCCTTATTTTTCTTCTTTACAAATTAATTCAATTCACCTATTCACCGAAAGATCAAGAATTGAAAATTAATGCTGAAATTATGGATATTCCTGAAGAAGAGCCAACTATTGAATCAAATCTTGATGAATTACTATTGAATGCTTTGAAAATATCGGACTTCAAAGAGGCTATTCGAATTTACTATCTACTAGCCATCCGGGAATTAAATAACCAGCGAATTATACAATACACTATCGACAAAACAAATTTCGAATACCTTTCTGAAATTGGCAACCACCCCGGGTTCACACTCTTTAGAGAATTAACTCTGGTATTTGAAAAAATTTGGTTTGGAGATTCACTTGCGACTGAATTAATACTAGCTAACTTTAAAACCAAATATACCAATTTAAAGTCTACTATTTCGTCCTTCAAAATAAAAGCCGAATCAACATGAAGTCAAAGGCTTTGAAAATAATATTAATTGTCATCTGCACATTAATTGTTGCAGCAGCTGTTTATTTTTTGATAAATAGAGACTCTTGGGAGGAAAGCTACCAAAGCGACAAAAAAAAACCATACGATACTTATATTATTCACGAATTACTATTCGGAAAATTTAAAAACCAACAAAATCATGAATTCAAATCCGCGTCTAACTCTTCGTTAAAAGAATTCGTCAACAGCAATCTCACCTATGTTTTTATCGGTCGACAAATTTATCTCGATTCAATTGCAACAGCAGAACTAATTACATTTGTCGCTCAAGGAAACACAGCATTTATTTCCGTAGATATTATACCACTATTTCTTTACAACTTTCAATTTATCAGAGACACTATTTACTCAGACACACTGAATCAAGAGAATTACAGCAATCAATTCCAAAGCCAACTTGCTTCCTCCATAAATATAAAAATAGATGGCCAAACGGATTCTCTAAATTTTCCATTTGTTTATGAAAACAAGAAAATAAATCATGCTTATACATACCTGGAATCTCAATACGGTTTAAACAAAACTGTCATTCCACTTGGGAAATTCAACAACAATTTGATCAACTTCTTCTCCTTCGATTACGGGAAAGGGAAATTTTTGATTCACACAACGCCACAAACATTTGCAAATTATGCATTGAGCAAAGAAAATAATCTTTCTTATGCAGATTTTGTTTTCTCTCACCTAAAAATAAATGGAGGCATTTTTTGGGATGAGTACAATAAAAATATTCACTTCAGCCCCTCTCCTTTAAAGAAAAACAAAGAAGAAGAAAGCCCTTTGCGATACATATTATCACAACCTGCACTTCGAATTGCTTGGTATTTATCTCTTGCCTTTTTATTATTATACATGATTTTTGTAGGCAAGCGACGACAAAGAGTAATTCCGGTATTAGAAAAAGCACAAAACTCGTCACTTGAATTCATAAAAACGGTTGGTAAATTATATTACTCTGAAAGAGATCATAGAGGTATTTGCATGCATAAAATGAAACTCTTTAATAACTTTCTAAGAAACAGATATTCAATAAATGGAAACAATATTACCGAAGAATTAAAAAATAAAATTTCGATTGTCTCAGGAATAAATCTTGAAAACATAAATTTAATTTACTCGAATTATTCTTGGGTCGAAAAACAAATTGAAATCAGTGACGACGAATTAATCCAATTCAATACTGCAATAAACAACTTTTACAAACAATGTAAATAAAATGGAAAACATAAACGAAGAAAATTCAATCAATAACGAACTTGACAAATTCAGCAATTCAATTTTGAATTTAAAAAAGGAAATTCATAAAGTAATTGTCGGGCAAGACCAGGTTATCGATCTTATGCTTGCAGGGCTGTTAAGTAGTGGACATGTTTTATTGGAAGGTGTTCCGGGAATTGCAAAAACCCTGATCGCCAAACTTCTTGCTAAAACACTATCTGTAAATTTTTCGCGAATTCAGTTTACTCCTGATCTTATGCCTACTGATGTTACAGGAACAACAGTATACAATATGCAAAAATCAGAATTCTTCTTTAACAAAGGTCCAATTTTCTCTAATTTCGTCCTAATCGATGAAATCAATCGCGCTCCGGCAAAAACACAAGCTGCATTATTCGAAGTCATGGAAGAACGTCAAATTTCCGTTGACGGCATTACGCATCCATTAGAATTCCCCTTCTTTGTGATTGCAACACAAAACCCCATTGAACAAGAAGGAACATACAAACTTCCGGAAGCTCAACTTGACAGATTTATATTCAGAATAAAAATGTCATACCCTACTCTTGAAAATGAAAAAGATATTCTTAAACGATTTAGCGAAGACTTCTCAATTACCACTGTTGAAAAAGTGAATCCGGTTCTTACAGTAGAAGATCTTTTAGCCTTCAAAAAGGTTATTGAAAAGATCCATATTAAAGACGAGCTATTAGATTACATTGCCAAGATCACACACGCCACAAGAAATCACGGTAGTATATTTTTAGGAGCCTCACCTAGGGCTTCGTTGGCCATTCTAAGAAGTTCAAAAGCATTGGCTGCTTTAAGTGGTAGAAATTTTGTTACTCCGGACGACATTAGAATTGTTTCCAACCCGGTAATGAATCACAGAATCATTCTCACCGGAGAAAAAGAAATGGAAGGAATTACCGTCGATGATATTATTCTGGAAAT
>CAYHCU010000216.1:0-5476 GCA_964355035.1 uncultured Flavobacteriales bacterium
AGGAAAACGCCTATGCTTTGCAGAGACTGGCTATTGATTTTTGGAACCGGTAACTTTATACACATTGTCATTGACTCCTTTACATGTTATGGCACCGGCTGGCTTGAACCTTTCAATCATGCTCGTATCAGTTTTAACCTGCTCTTTGTTGCAGACCCATTTTTCACCATCGCTATGTTGATCTCATCCATTGCACTTCTAATTTTAAAAACCGGTAGCACTGCAAGAAAAAAATGGGCAAACGGTGCATTTGTAATCTGCGGATTGTATTTGGTGATGGCAGTAGGAAATAAAATCTACATGCATTCAAATACAGAAAAGCAATTAGTCAAGCAAGAAAAAAAGGCCGATGATTATTTTACTACACCTACTCCACTAAATAATTTTTTATGGTATTTAGTAGCCAGATCAGATAGCGGATTTTACACAGGCTATAAATCAGTCTTTGACAAATCAAATGACGTTAATTTTATTTTTCATGCTCAAAACGAAAATCTGCTGACTACAATTCCACACGATCCAAGCATAGATAAATTGAAAAGATTTTCGAAAGGATATTATGTGATTGACACAATAGGCGGACAAATTTATTTCAGCGACATTCGCTTTGGACAAATTTCAGGTTGGGAAGGATATGAACCCAATTTTGTTTTTCGTTACATACTTGGTAAAGATGCAAACAACGACCTTGTCATTCAACGCGGACGAATGGGAGGATCAGGGAGAAAGGCTCTTGAAAAGCTTTGGGGGAGAATGTGGGGGGAATGAAAATGGAGAATGAAGAATGAAAAATGAAGAATGAAGAATGAAGAAAGTGTTTTTAGTTACATTCCAAATTAAATGTAAACCAAAAACACTTTTTTCATGAAAATAATAGTCACCATTTTAAAGTACGGCAACTTTGAACTTTGAACTTTGAATTTTGAACTTTGAACTTTGAACTTTGAACTTTGAACATCGAACTTTGAACATCGAACATCGATCAACGAATTACTCGCTAATCTTCACAATTCGTTTCGTAATAACATTCTCATCAATTACAAGTCGAACAAGATAAACGCCTTCGGCATTTCCGGTGAAAAGATATTTATGCATTCCACCAATTTGTCTTTCGTCGCTAACAAGGTTTTGAACCAATCGTCCGGCGATATCTGTGATTTGAAGTGTTACGTTTTTATTTCCGTCAACAGAATAGTAGATGGCTATTTCACTAGAGAATGGATTTGGCGAAACGACTAATGAATGTTGAGCAAGCAGTTCTTCGATTCCAATACCTCCGATATTTAATGTATCATATTTCGTTACTGTACAAGCGCCATTCTGAACGACAAGTGTAACGATGTATGTTCCCATAGCAGCATAAGCATGTGTAGGATTCTGAAGATTGGCAGAATAACCATCTCCAAAATTCCACGCAAATGAAGTTGCGCCGGAAGAAACTGCATTAAATTGCAGAAGTTGATTCGGAATATGTGTACCGGTAACGGTAATTGTAACCGGAACAACCTGAACCGTTATACTTGAAACATAAGAATCATTACCGTATGGATTCGTTGCTATCAAAGTAACATTGAACGTTCCGGGAGTAGAATAAAAATGAACCGGATTTTGCAAAGAAGAAACACCTCCATCACCAAAACTCCATGACCATGAAGTAGGATTATTTAAAGAAGCATCTGTAAATTGTACCTGACCTGAACAAGAACTAAGAATTGACGATGTGAAATCAGCAATAGGCGGAATCGTATTAGGGAGAATCATTACAGTATAATCTTCCGCTTGCCCATATTGAACATCAGCACACGCAGTTGGAGTTGGATTAGAATAATAATCCGAAACAACTCGCATTCTCAATGGTGTATTAATAACTGCAGTTGAGGAAATAATAATATTACCGTTATGATTCATTAGAGCATCCAACGATTCAAAAACATTTTCAAAAGGTAAATCAAAGCTACCGTTATTATTATAATCGATGTAGACTTCAACATTTTCATTATATCCGGTTCCTGTTGTAATTTGAATAGGGTATGTACTACCGGAAGTAACAGAAGTCGAAGTTGTACAAGAATAATCGCTATATCCTAAAATTCCGTCAGAGCTGGAATTATTGATTGTATTGAAAACAACACGAGTAATTCCAAGTCCACAGCAATATGCAGTTGTAGCAGGCTCACAAATTGCAGGTAATGGACCGCCCACATTACTGATTGCTACAGCAATAGTAATTGAGTCACATCCAAAAGAATTACAAGCAACTAATTTTACATTGTAAATTCCATTAGCAGTATAAGTATGAGTCGGGTTCTGTTGTGTTGAAGTACCACCATCACCAAAAGTCCAACTCCATGTTGTTGGTATATTAAACGTATTATCGTTGAACGTAACAATTCCTGTACAAGTAGAAACATCGGTATGCGTGAAATTTGCACAAGGATTAAAACCAACATTGACCGTTACCAGCACCGAATCCGTAGAATGTAAAGGATCATTAGATGTAACGATAATATAATCCGTATAAGTACCACCGATTAAACCGGCTGAATTAATAGTAACATATACAAGCTGAGAATCAGACGGAGTAACCGTACCGGTTAAAGCATTAACAGAAATCCAATCCGGTAAACTAGTTGAATTTGAATAACGAATGGCATTTGAAATAATATACGTTGTCGAAGCGCTGGTATCATAGAAATCAAATCCAACATACATTGCTCTTCCACTGCCGTAATCACGATAGGTTACAACATCGTACCCGTTATAAGAAACCAATTCTACTTTATCTGAATTTGTTACGTCTAAATAGAAAGTTGAATTTGTTACCGGGAAAGAAGGACTAACATTGTTCATGTAATCGTTAGAAGTATCATTGACAACACAGTTAGCACCGGAGTTAATGTAACCAACATAAGTACCTGAAAATAATCCCAAGTCAAACATCCGTGTTTGAATACCACTTCCTAAAGCTCCGCAAGTAACAACATTTCCACCGGCATTGACGAAATTTTGGACAATAGTAGCAATTCCGGAATAATAACCTGTCAAAGATTCTTGCTCCGGGAAAAGCAATATATCACAACTAGAAAGTAAAGGTTGCAATACTGCAGGATCCGTTGTTAAAGTTGTAGTGAGAGTATAATTAGTAAAGTGACCATTAATTCCAGCCATTGTATTGATGTATTCTCCTGTCATGTCAACTCCATACAGCATTGCCAGTACTCGAGGAGCAGTTGTAGCTGAACCGGCTACTTGAAAATGCAGGTCACTACCACCTCTATTAATTATCCACAAAGGAATAGTAATCGAATCATTACAAGAATTTAATGTTGCAGTTAAGGTTGAAGGATAAAAATCAATTGAAGGAGCAGCACCCGCAGCTCCATTTAAACAAAGCTGTTGAACACCATCGTTTGTGTTCAATGTAAGAGTTCCGGAATAAGAACCAATTGATTGAGGGTTAAAAGTAATAATCAATGGAGCGGAACTACCGTTAGCGATTGTAAATGCTGAAGGACTAAAAGTAAAAGCAGGATCGGAACTAATTATAGAACTTACTGTCAAAGTATCACAACCGGTATTTGAAATAATAATTGTATCATGTACTGTTCCATATTGCATAATAGTTCCAAAAGACGCACAAGAATCGGACAACACAATATTTGCAGAACCGGAAATTGTAAATTGAACCGGAAAATTAATAACCGGTGAGGAAGGATCGTTGGAATTAATTTGATATTGAGTATTGTATGTTCCTGCCGGCATTCCGGAAGTATTTATTGTAACATAAATTACAGTAGAACTGCCACCGGTAACAGTACCGCTAGAAGGAGTAACAGACAAATAATTACCAATTAGAGTGCCGGTACTTGCATTACTTATAATATTGGACATTAATTTATCAGAATCATATGTAGAAAGAAATAAATCAAAGCCAACAAAAACTACTTTACCTGAACCTACATTTCGATAAGAGACAACGTCATTTCCGGTATAGCTTACTAGTTCTATTTTATCAGAATTAGTAAAGTTGTAATAATTTGTAAGATTAGGAGCGGAGAATGAAAGCGACACCTGATTCGTAATTGCATCTGTCGTATCATTAGTAACAAGAGTTCCGCCTGTAGTTGATGAAATATAATTTCCTGCAAACAAATTCATATCACTTAGTCGGAGATATGAGGAACCATAAGCAGAACCACAAAACAAAACTGTTTTACCGCTGGCAAGAAAATCATTTACCACATTAGATAAGGCACTATAAATAGTTGTTACTCCGGATTCTTGTTCCGGAAATAACAAAACATCTTTCCCAACAAGGGCTGCTCGAAGTCCGGCAGAATCAGTACCGGTAAATTCGGTATTGGTAAATCGGGAGAAATAACTTGCAATTGCAGCTAATGTATTGGGATATTCAGTTGTCATATCTGTACCATAAATAAAAGACAGAATGTGAACTGAATCCGCACCAGCGGTTGACCCGCCAATATCAAAAGTTAAATCACCACTACCATTATTAAATATGGTTACAGGAACTGTCAATGAATCACCACAAGAAAGAGCAGCATTAATTGAAGCGGGAATTACAGAAATGTCGGGTGGCAATTGCACATTGACAGTACGATAAGTTGTGTCAACAGTAGTACAATTCGAAGCGATCAATCTAATTTGAAATGGCCCTGATAATGAATAAGCATGAGAAGGATTTTGCAAAGCAGAAGTGCTTCCATCTCCGAAATCCCATAGCCAGTTAATTGGACCATTTGTAGAATTATCCGTAAACGTCACAGGTGATCCTAAAGCAGGAGTCGATGTATTAGGCGTAAAAGCAGCAACCACAGGAGAAGAACTAACGATATTAGATGACCATGAAGCAGCAAAACCGGGATATATAACAGAAACATCAGAATGCCATTGAATGAACATTTGTCCGGAATAAGCAGTAACAGAAGAAGGCAAACTACTTCCATTCGCTGTTAACAGTAGCGTTCCGGAAGCAGAACTTCCATCATAAACATAGAGATAATCATATCCACTTTCAGAAGCAAAAGAAGAAAAAGAGAGTGTAATGCTAAGTGCGCAACCCGGAGATATTAATAATGAACAATTTTCGTTGTCTGTGTAAGTTCCACTTGGGCCACCGGAATCAAACAGCTGACCATTTGGCGCGACAACAGAAGTGACACCACTACACAAATTTACCTGGCTGACTACATCGATATATGAAACTTTTGTCAAGCTGTCATTTCCAAAACTATTATTAACAGCAAGAGAAACCTGATACGTTCCAACCGTCGGATAAGCAACAACAGGATTTCTTTGGGTTGATGTCGAAGGTGTACCACCGGGGAAATACCATTGCCATGAAGTTGGTGCATGAATACTTAAATCATAAAACGTAGTTGAGGAGCCTGGATTAATAAGCGTGTCTTGAGCTATGAAATCAACAATTGGTGCAGCAGTATTTGCAATAAACGTA
>CAYHCU010000217.1:0-5451 GCA_964355035.1 uncultured Flavobacteriales bacterium
TGTTTATGCCAGATCGATTTAACCGCTCAAATGCTCCTATCCAAAGTTCTAATTCCGGATTAATAGGGTTCTTTACCATTACCGGAATATCAACCCCGCGAAGTGATTCGGCTATTTCCTGAACTAAAAACGGATTAACTGTTGTTCTGGCACCAATCCAAAGAACATCAATTTTTTCCTTTAACGCTTCTTCTACATGCTTCGGGCTTGCGACTTCAACAGTAACCGGCAGGTTATTTTCCAAACCAGCATTTTTCAGCCACTTTAATCCAACTGATCCTATTCCCTGAAATGAATCAGGTCGCGTCCTGGGTTTCCAAATTCCACCTCGTAAAAGCTGAATGTTTAATTTGCCCAATGCTTTTGCGGTAGAAATAATTTGCTCCTCAGATTCAACACCACACGGTCCGGCAATAATGATAGGACGACTTATTTTAAAAGGCCACTTGTCGATTGGTGAAGTAATAATTTGTGCTGGTACCATATAGATAGCAAAGATACTATGATTTACTCTCACATAAACAAGTTATACTATTCAATACTCATTTTTCAAAAGAGAAGTACAGATTTGTTTTAGATTGCTTAAAAAGCAAAATTCCACTTTCATGACATTTATACATAATAAGCGTGTGATTTTCTGATAAATAACCAAAAAACAAGAGAAAAATCAGTAAAAATTTCGACATTGGCTTCTTGACGATTCAGCCATATTGATTAGGTTTGCGCTCAATTATGAGAGACCATCTTATTTCCTTCGACAACACAGAAGTTGCCTTTAGTGCTAAGTCGGACGCCGACTTAAATCGCGCTTATGGCTTATTTAAAATGATCAGCTATAATTGGCTGGTAAAAATTAGCCCTCCCTTTGTGGACTTCGCACTTTGGGCACATTTACCTGTTAAGGGATTAATTCGTGCAACTATCTTCAAACATTTTTGCGGAGGAGAAACTATTGCCGGTTGTCAAAAAACAATTGACACCTTAGGCAGATACGACATCGGAACAATCTTAGATTATTCTGTTGAAGGAAAAGAATCAGAAAGTGATTTTCAATTAGCACTTCAAGAAACACTGGCAACAATTGCACGGGCAAAAGGTGATAAAAATATTCCTTTTTCTGTTTTCAAACCGACGGGGTTTGCCAGAGTGGCTTTGCTTGAAAAAAAGAACTCGGGATTTGAATTAACAAGCGAAGAAAAATTGGAATATGAAAGATTTCTTGATCGCATCTATAAAATTTGTCAATCCGGATATGATTCCAATGTTCCAATTTTCATCGATGCTGAACATAGTTGGACTCAAGAAGTAGTTGACGAAGTGGCGCGGGAGATGATGAAGAGTTTCAACAAGGAACGTGTGATCATTTACAATACATTGCAAATGTATCGTACTGATCGAGTTGATTATATGAAAGACAGCATCGCTCATGCCAAAGCAAATAATTACAAATCCGGATTCAAACTTGTTCGTGGTGCTTACATGGAAGTTGAACGCGAAAGAGCCATCAAATTTAATTACCGCTCACCGATTCAACCGGATCAACAAGCAACAGATAACGATTACAATACTGCTTTAAAGATTTCATTAGACAATATTGATGACATGGCCGTTTGCTGTGCGACACATAATGAAAAAAGCTCCTTGGTTTTGGTTGAATGGATGAATGAAAGAAACATTCCTAAAAATCACCCTCACATCTGGTTTTCTCAATTGTATGGAATGAGCGATCACATCAGCTTCAATCTTGCCAGCAAAGGTTATAATGTTTGCAAGTACGTTCCTTATGGGCCGGTGACTTCAGTTCTCCCCTATCTTATGCGTAGAGCACAGGAAAACACTTCTGTAGCCGGTCAAACCGGAAGAGAGTTGTCTTTAATCATGATGGAGAAAAGAAGAAGAAGAAAATAAATTATTAGCTTTGTGTTCTGAGTAATGTATATGAACAACAAAGTTATTTTAGTTGATGAAAAAGATCACCCTATTGGTGAAATGGACAAACTCGAAGTTCACCAAAAAGGACTCCTTCATAGAGCATTTTCTGTTTTTATATTTAATGATGAGGGAAAGTTAATCCTGCAGCGCCGAGCAAAAGAGAAATATCATTCAGCGAACCTCTGGTCCAACACATGTTGCAGCCACCCTAATCCGGGAGATAACACTTTGGACGCTGCCAAACGCCGACTGAAAGAGGAAATGGGAATTGAAACTGATCTGGAAAAGAAATTCGATTTTATCTATAAAGTTCCATTCGAAAATAATCTTATCGAACATGAATATGATCATGTTTATACAGGTCTTTATAATCAGCAGCCAACTTTAAATCCGGATGAGGCTTCCGGTTACAAATGGGTAGCTATCGATGACTTAAAAAACGAGATTAAACTTTATCCCGAAAACTTTACGGAGTGGTTGAAAATTGCTATTTGTTATTTTTAAGGATTCAAGAGAAAGAAATCAAAACCACAATCTTTCATCACAACCTCGCTGCTCTTAACAAATCCAAATCCTTATATGGCAATCTGCAGGTCTCGGCGATATAGCGATTTGTTACAGAACCATTGTACATATAAACACCATTTCTAACAGAGCGATCTTTCCACATCACTTCATCAATACCACCTTCTTCGGCCGCGGACAAAAGAATCTGGGTAAAGATATTACTTAACGCTGTTGATGCAGTCCGACTTACACGTGAAGCAATATTCGGAACGCAATAATGAACAACACCGTATTTCTTAAATACAGGCTGTAAATGATTTGTTACTTCAGAAGTCTCGAAACATCCACCTTGATCAATACTCACATCAACGATAACAGAACCAACACGCATTTCTGAAACCATTTCTTCCGTTACTACAACAGGAGTACGACCTTCGTTTGAACGTAGTGCTCCTATAGCTACATCCGCAGATTTCAATTCACGCAAAAGTGTATTGGGAACCAACATAGATGTATACACTCTTCGACCTAATCGATTTTGTAATCGTCTTAAGCGATGAATTGAATTATCAAAAACTCTTACTGTTGCTCCTAATCCCATTGCTGCCCTTGCTGCATATTCACCCACTGTTCCTGCGCCAATGATTACTACCACTGATGGCGGAATTCCTGCAACACCACCTAATAATTCACCCTTACCACTAAATGCATTGCTTAAATATTCAGCAGCAATTAAAATACTTGAGTTACCTACGATTTCACTCATTGCCTGAATGATGGGGTAAATTCCTGTTTCATCATGAATAAATTCATATCCGATACCTGTAATTCGTTTTGCAGACAAAGCACGAATATACTCTGCATTCTGCATACTCATCTGTAAAATAGAAATAAGCGTTTGTCGGTTTTGCAAAAAACTCACTTCCTCTTTTGAAGGCGGTGCAATTTTTAAAACGATATCGGCTTTATAAACCTCTTCTGTACTATAAGCTATCTGTGCTCCTGCTTCGCTGAAATCCGAATCCTCAATTTTAGATGCTGCCCCTGCTCCTGCTTCAATTACGATTTGATGACCATGATTTGTCAACAAAGAAACTGATTCAGGAATCAATGGAACTCGATTTTCCTGAAACGATATTTCCTTCGGAATTCCAATATAGAGTTGCTTATGCTGCTTTTTTACTTCTAGCATAGCTTCTTTGGGCATCATCGCTGCCGAAGCGGCAAGTGATGCACTTATTTTTCGTTCATCCATGTGAAAATGAAATCTTTCTTTTTATACCATCAGAAGTGATGTGTATTACAATTATTGGTTTAGGCAATAAATTTAAAATTTTTTCCGGCCATTCAATCAAACAAATACCTCCGCTATCAAAATATTCTTCACAACCGATATCAACAGCTTCTTTCTGCGATTCTATCCTGTAAAAGTCAAAATGATAGACCAATTCCCCGTTTTTACGCGAATATTCGTTAATTATCGAAAAAGTAGGACTACTCACATTCTCAATAACTTCGAATGCCTCGCAAATATATCTGATGAAGGTGGTCTTTCCTGCACCCATTTCTCCTTTAAAAATCCAAACTTTTTGATCTCCTGCGAAATCAATCAAAGCCTTTACGACTTCTTTTAATTCTGCTTCCTGCTCAATTTCAAAATCAATCTTCATTGTCATTTCAAACTATCTATGGACAAGCGATTGTTGCAGAAAGCAAATTCGTCCTGCTGATTATTCGATGCAACAATTATTGTTTTGTTGTATGCATAAGTGGCAACCATTTCCTGATACCACTTCACAACCTGACTATCTAAATTACTGCAAGGTTCATCTAAAAGTAAAATTGGTGTATCTGATAATATTGCCAAAGTTAATTTTATGCGTTGCTTCATTCCCGAAGAAAAAAATTTAAAAACCTTGTCCTGCTTTGATTCTAATCCTGACAGTTTGAGAATCTCACTTTCACTCAAGTCCTGCATCGGTCTCTTAAATTTGAAATGAAAATGAATGATCTCTTTCAATGTGAATTCTTCTATCAATTCCAGATAAGGTGCAGATATTGAAACAGAGCGGAAAACTGAATCTATAGCAACCTCTTGATTGTTTGTGTGAAAAGTAATTTGTCCTTCTGTCAATCCAACTGCGCCAGAAAGTATTTGTAACAGAGTTGATTTTCCTGAACCGTTCGGACCTAAAATCACCCATTTTGATCCTGCCTCCAAAGTGAGATCCAGATTTCTGAATATCCACTCCCGATAAAATTTTTTTCCGGCTTTATTTAATTTAATGGTCACGAGATAATTTTAATCTTCATCACGAAAATATCCCTTCATAATTCCTCTTGATGAACTGCGAACAAAATTAACTATCAGTTCTCTTTCATCACTTTTTTCCAATTCTTTTTCGATCGCTTCAAGTGCATGAGAATTACTTAAACCTCTAACAAAAAGGATGCGATAAATATTCTGAATCTCAGCAATTTTTTCAGGCGAAAAACCCCTGCGTCTCAAACCAATTGTATTGATACCAACGTACGATAATGGTTCGTGCGCCGCTTTTACAAATGGTGGAACATCTTTCCTGACTAACGAACCTCCGCTGATAATTACATGCGAACCAATATGTACAAATTGATGTACTGCTGACAATCCACCAATGATGGCAAAATCTTCTATTGTGATATGGCCTGCAAGAGTTGCACCATTGGCAAGAATACAATGATCTCCAACAATACAATCATGCGCAACATGAACGTATGCCATCAAAAGAGTATCTGTACCAACAACAGTTTTTCCCAAGGCCTTCGTTCCACGATTAATCGTAACAAACTCACGAACCACAGTATTGTCTCCAATTTCGGCTGTCGTAGGCTCACCTGAAAATTTTAAATCCTGAGGTACCGCTGAGATTACAGCACCTGGAAATATTTTGCAATTTTTTCCAATTCTTGCTCCCGGAAATATAGTAACATTGCTTCCAATCCATGTACCATCACCAATAACTACGTTATCAT
>CAYHCU010000218.1:0-5425 GCA_964355035.1 uncultured Flavobacteriales bacterium
CGAATTCCTTTTACCTACGGCTTATTTTCTTACAACCAATAACGGAATCTCAATTCGATGCCTCACTGCATCTACTGTGGTCCCAAAAATGAAGTCTTTCAAGCCACGGTGCCCATGTGCGCCCATCACTAACAAATCTGCATTGTATTCTTTGACTAAATCCGGAATCGACTTTTTCGGACTGCCATAGCCAAGTTTAATTGTTATAGAATAACCTTCTGCTTTTAACTCATCTGAATAACGATTCAGGTTTTTTACATCCGTCATAAACTCATAGTCCCTAATTTCATTTTTCATGAACAAAGCTCCGGCTGACTCAACAACGTGAATTAACACATATTCAGCTCGTTTGCCTCCCTGAGCTAAAGCATTACTTATATTCAAATGGTCGCTCGTTGAAAAGTCTACCGCTATGGCAATTCGCTTATACGGTTGAATTTCTGTTGGTTTAATTGCATGCAATACTCCATGTAGGGACTGAACTTCCCTTTTATGCTTTTGTTTGAATAATGGTCTGAAGGTAATGTACAGAAGTAGCAGTCCCGCAGCTAAAACTACCGGTACAACCAGAAATACAATTATTAATGGGTTACTAGATGTTGTCAGCCAAATGGATAATTGCTCGATGATTAACTTTACATTTAAGCCAACAATAATTATTGCGACAATCCAAGAAATAATTCGAACATACATAGGAATGACAAACTCTTTCATTTTCTCTTTATCACTTACAAAATGAATCAACGGAATAATAGCAAAACCTAATTGCAAACTCAATATTACCTGCGACAAAATTAGAAGTTTTCCTGTTGCGGATTCGCCAAAATAATAAATGGCTATCAATGCCGGAATAATGGCAAGAAGCCGGGTAATTAATCTTCGAATCCATGGAGCTATTCTTAACTTCAAATATCCTTCCATTACTATTTGTCCAGCCAAGGTACCTGTAATCGTTGAGCTTTGCCCCGCAGCAATTAAAGCAATGGCAAATAACTTCGGTGCTAAAGTTGAACCCAACAAGGGCGCTAAAAAGTTGTGAGCATCCTGAATTTCCGAAACTTCAAACATGCCATTCTTAAAAAATGCTGAGGCGGCCAGAATTAAAATTGCCGCATTCACAAAAAAAGCAAGATTCAAAGCAATGACAGAATCGAAAATGTTATACCGAATGGCTTTTCGAATCTCCACCGACGTGCGTTTGAACTTTCTGGTCTGTACAAGCGATGAATGAAGATATAGGTTATGTGGCATAACAGTGGCCCCAATGATTCCGATGGCTATGTATAATGCTGAACCATCAGGTAGTGTTGGAATGAAGCCTGTGCTTATTTCTGCTAACGATGGCTTGGCCAAAATCATTTCTGCTAAAAATGCCATTCCGATGATGGAGATCAATCCAAGAATGAAAGCCTCCATCCGTCGAATTCCAAAGTTAATCAGAAAGAGTAGAAGGAAGGTGTCCAGAACAGTAATGCAAACTCCAATCATTAGCGGAAGACCAAAAAGCAATTGTAAACCAATTGCCATTCCCAGAATTTCCGCTAAGTCACAGGAAGCAATTGCAATCTCCGCCAAAAAATATAGTGAAATATTTACCGGACGTGAATACGTCTCACGCGATGCTTGCGCCAAATCGCGGCCTCGTACTATTCCTAAGCGTGCACTTAGACTCTGCAAGAGAATAGCCATTAAATTCGACATCAATAAGACCCATATTAAGGCATATCCATATTTACTTCCGCCTGCAATATCTGTCGCCCAATTTCCGGGATCCATGTAACCAACACTCACTAAATAGGCCGGTCCAAGAAATGAAAAAAGCTTTCGGAATTTACTTGTTTGTTGTGTGGTGTCAATACTTTCATGAACTTCGGAAAGCGAATTGTCGTTATGAGTCATTTGTTCAATTACTTTATTGTTAAACTAAATTCACCATAATGTTTTTTGCTGCATCATAACTGATGTGTACTGATTTCTTTTTTCCTTCAATCAAAATATCCATCGACTTGTCAAATGAAATGATTTCTAAAATGCTCAGTCGCTGACCAATGTTCAATCCCACTTTTTGCAAATATTGCAGAAAGTCCGGACGGTGATCAGTGACACCAATAATAACGACTTTTTTTTGAATATTTACTCTTGTCATCGGAATTGCGTTCAACACCGGAAAAACACCTCGTTCATTCGGTATTGGATCACCATGTGGATCGGTTTTGGGTTTATCTAAATAAGTATAGAGCTTTTGTACTAATTTATCAGACTTAATATGTTCCATTTGCTCTGCAATCTCATGCACTTCATCCCAGTTAAAACCCAATTTCTCATACAAAAACAATTCCCATAACCGATGCTTACGAAGAACATTGATCGCCTTCTTCTTTCCCGTAGAAGTTAAACTGACTCCATAGTACTTTAAGTAGTTAACCATCTTTTTCAAAGCTAATTTTTGTAGCATATCTGAAACAGTAGCCGGTGTAGTAGCCAGCCTCTCTGCAATAGAATTGGTGCTGATTTTACTTTTTCCATCTTCCTGCAATTGAAAAATGGCTTTTAAGTAATTTTCTTCAGTATAAGACAGCATAAAATAAATATTTAGGCGAATCTAAACATTTATTTCTATTCGTACAAACTATTTTTTTGAAGTTGGGGAGAACTTGATTTAACTAGGATGCTGCAATACCGAATACAGACTTATTGTTCTCTGCGAAAAATCTGCGGAAATCTGCGGAATCTGCGGGAAATATTTTTGAAGCGTTTTAGGAGTGAATTATTGTTCTTCCCCCGGAAAATTAATGTGACCAAAAAAAGGCCACCTTCTCAGGTAGCCTTTCATTTACGGAATAAAAAATTTGTTACTTAAAATTGCATGTTGAAACCAATCGCAACAACATCTGCTTTATTGGTCACTTTCACAGGAACGATCATTGGCTGCATTAAAGCAGCATTGATTGTTTGATCTTGATAAAAAATATGCATATAAGCTAATGTCATTTTAACGGCTTTGGTTATTTTATAACTTCCACCAACATTCAGATTGAAATTGTCGTTCGGTGCTGTTTCATAAGCGCCTGTCTTTGTATAGTAACCTTCAAGATTACTGTACATAAAGTTTGTATAAGCGCCACCACAACTTAACATGGTTTTAGGAGAGGTACGAATCGTTGTTGCCAATGCATAAGTAGCTGCATTGCCTGCCATCTCTGACCAACTTACATTATTTGTTGCCGGAGTTGAATTATCCCAGTTTGCACTTTTTTGGAAATAGTAGTTGACATCAGCATAAACTTTCACTAGACTATTTGCTGCATACGCACCACCAATGGCTAATACTCCGGGTAAATCACGGCGACTTTTGTCTCCGTTTACGGTTACCCCAAAATCATCCTGATTTGTAGTGGTTTTAAAATCCAACCCAACTGCTGTTTCGTATCGAACAGTTAAATCCAAATCGGAGGATGCTTTCACCATCAAACTTACGACTCCGCCAAAACCTGAAGCTTTGTCTTCTGTATTCAATAGAAGTGGAGCATCGGGTAAAGCAATCGGACTCTGTGTCAATGTCATTCCGCCTTCCGTTTTATTGGTTGCATTAATGAATCGTCCTGCTGCAGCAATTGAAATGTTATCAGTGAATGAATGAGAAATTCCAACTGTTGAAGTAAGATACATTGAACTTGCTTTCAGGTGTTGATTTTCTACCATACCATAAGCTCCCTGCGCTGCCCCTAAAGCCTGCAGCCCGATCATGTCGGTTGTAATGGATCCTGTCGGGAAATTAACTGTAGCGCCGCCACCAGCCATAAAGACTCCGGTAAAGAAAGCCCATTTATCTTTATGATAACTGGCATAGAAATTAGGAAGAAATAAGTCGGCTCCATCCTGGCTAAAGGATTGTTCACCCATACCAAATCCTAAGTCATATGTATGAGTAGGCTTACGGAACATCGATTGGTTTCCAATATTGATGTTGAAGCCGTTTGGTAATCGAACCAGACCGGCAGGATTATAAATTGCAATGTCACCCGCATCTGTAGCGGCATTTCGTGCAGGTGTACGCACCCATTCTGCACTTACATTTGCTAGATTGTCGATTTGAGCAATTGCTGTAGCTGAAAACAGCATTGCGCAAAGCGATCCAAGAATCAGTTTTTTTCTCATATTATTTAGAAGTTTATGCTTTTGTCGGGATACGCTCAGCACTTGGTGAGGTTGCAAAATGTGGGGAAACTGTAAGGTTTTGAGTTAATCTACTTGAGAACGAATAAAAATCTTAATTTCGCAGCATGAGTTTTTATTCTACATTTATTAGAAGCACATTATTTCGATTTGATCCGGAAAAAGTTCATCACTTTACTTTTTCAATTCTTAAAATAGTTTTTAAGATACCTTTTGTCCGGCCAATAATAAATTCAATCTGTAATTCAGAAAATAAGAAGTCAGAGAAAGTTTTAATGGGAATAAAATTTCCCAATCTAATTGGCCTTGCTGCCGGATTTGATAAAGATGCAAAAATGTATTCCGAATTATCAGCCCTTGGATTCGGATTTATCGAAGTAGGAACAGTAACGCCCAAGCCGCAACCCGGAAATGATAAACCTAGATTGTTTCGCTTGCCAAAGGATTCTGCTATCATCAATCGAATGGGATTTAATAACTCAGGAGTCGTTGAAATGGTTTCTCAACTAAAAAAGAATAATCGAAAAGTAATTATCGGTGGAAATATTGGAAAGAATAAATTAACTCCGAATGAAGATGCAATTCTTGACTATTTAATTTGCTTTGAAGAATTATTTCTTTATGTTGATTATTTTGTTGTGAATGTTTCTTCACCGAATACACCGGGTTTGCGGGCATTACAGGAAAAGGAACCGTTGCTTAAAATATTAATTGCTTTGCAAAATCGCAACAATGAACTTGCCTCGGAAAATAAATTGAAGCGAAAGCCAATTCTATTGAAAATCGCTCCAGACTTAAGCAATGAACAATTGGAAGAAATTGTAGAGGTTCTTTTCGAATCTAAGCTGGATGGAGTAGTGGCAACCAATACAACTATTTCAAGATCATCTTTAATCTCCGATGCCAATGAAGTTGAAAAAATGGGCGCCGGTGGATTAAGCGGGAAGCCACTCACAAAAAGAAGTACGGAAGTGATTCAATTCCTTGCTCAACGTTCAAATAAAAAGTTTGTCATCATAGGAGTAGGAGGTATTCACAATTCTAAAGATGCAATTGAAAAATTGAATGCTGGTGCAGACCTTATCCAACTCTATACCGGATTTATTTACGAGGGACCTGCTTTAATAAAGCAAATTAAAAGAGAGCTTATTAAGTAAAATTGCGATTATAGGTGAATCCAAATTGGTTTCAGTAAGCTGTCGTTCTTAGAAAACGACGAGTTCTCTTCGAGATGACACAATGGTCGCAT
>CAYHCU010000219.1:0-5416 GCA_964355035.1 uncultured Flavobacteriales bacterium
TTACATTTTGCCATAATTTTCCTAGCCGTCAGTAACTTTTTTAAACTTTTAATTCAAAAATCCCTTTGTTCTTTTGATTTATATAGTAATTTAAGGGCAGATTTTACGAAAATTATGTCAGATAGAAAACTCAACAAATCGGAAGCCGGCTATCATATGTTGAAATTACTTTCAATGATCGATGATACTTTTTCCCCGGCAGAAGATCTAGTTATCAGAAAATATTTGGTCGAAAGTTATCCGTTTCACGTAAATTTAGACGGTGCAATGGAAAAAATATCCATCTTGAAAAAGGAAGATTACATCCTGCATTTTCAAAAATGCATGGACGATTTTTACCAGGATTCAACCGTTGAAGAGCGAAATCACTTCATGGATTTTGCAGTTAAATTAGTTAGCGCCGACGAAATTGTAAGCACACAAGAAAACATCTTCGTCAAAACACTGTTTGATACATGGGATATTGAGCATGCGGAATAAGTTCAAGGTTCAAAGTTCAAAGTTCAAAAAAGCGTCACCCCTGATAATATTTTTTGCTGTTAATAAAGTCCATTAAAAGTGGTTAAAAGAGTCAAAATAGTTTAAAGTGTACCCTAATTGTCCATTGTCCATTGTCAATTATCAATTATCCACTACATAATTGTTAATCATTGGCCAAAAATACCTTCTTACCTATTTAAATAGTTCGTAAATTAGCATCTGTAAAAGAAGTAAAATCGTTAATCCAAATTCGCAATTCATGAAAAAAATAATTTTTGCCTTGTCGTTTATCCTTCTATCCGTAGGAAATCTGTTTGCACAGAGTCAAGTTCCACATCATGTAATGGATGCTTTCAAGCAATCGCACCCAAATGCTTTTCGTTCAACATGGTCTGTTGAGGGAACTAATTTTAGTGTTAGCTATTATGATGAAACAAAATTACAACACTACAAGGTATACAATTCCAATGATCAAATCATAAGTCACAAATACGAAGTTGTAGGAACAAATATTCCGGCTTCGATTAATGATCATTATAAAAAATTAAATGCAGTTGATGGATCCTATAAAGTTTGGACAGTTATTGACAAAGAAGGAAATACTAGTTTTTCCACTGATTACAATAATGTGAATACAAACTTTGACAAATCAGGAAAAGTGTTAAAGTAAATTCGTTTGAAATAACTTTTAAAAAGCCGGAATACTCATTCCGGCTTTTTAGTGAGTGGTGAGTTGTGAATAGCAAGTAAGAAGAAGGTGATTTTTCTTCTATTTTCTATTTAATCTTACAGAATTCTTTGTTCCTTTTAGTGCCTTTTTTCATTAATTTGAATTCGGCACCTTTTTTTAAGTCAAATTCAACTCTTTTTATTACAATTTTTTGAAAGAGGTTATTTACATTCAGACAAGTATTCTATAAAATACCATAACTTTTAAAGAAAGGAAAGCGTTAAAATATGTGTGTGTAAATAATCAGAACAATTTTTCTGGTGGGATGAAAAAAGGAATTAAACAATACGATCAGCGGTAAAAATTAATTTCCTTTAAATTGCTAAATGCAATCTTCGGTTGAACCGAAAACCAATCCAACAAAATTTATTCGCGAAATTGTAGTAATATCAAAGGTGGTATTGCTAAAAAGTCTGCCGCATTAAGCAGATTTTAAAAACAGAATTTCCTGTCTCCGGACATGATAACGATAACATTTATTGGATGTGGTGGGAAGGGGTCAATTTAAAAGGTTGACTCCTTTATTTCTCTCAACTACAAACAATTTTGACGAAAAACATTTATTGGATGTGGTGGGAAGGAGTCAATTCAAAAGGTTGACTCCTTTATTTTTTCATTCATCGAAAGAAATTATTTTGTTTTTAATTTTCCCTTGAATACTTTTTTAAATTTCTCCAATTTTGGTTCAATCACAAATTGACAATATGAAGCCTCTGAATTATCGTTAAAATAATTTTGGTGATAATCTTCCGCCTTGTAAAACATCGTGAGTGGAGATATTTCTGTAATTATTGGAGCCTTATATGCTCCGGAAGCGTTTAGTTCTGCTTTAATTTGATCAGCAACCATTTTCTGTTCACCGGAATGATAAAAAATCACTGAGCGGTATTGAGTTCCAATATCATTTCCTTGGCGATTCAATTGTGTTGGATCATGCGATTCAAAAAAAGCTTTTAAAATATCTGCATAATTTAATTTGGTCGTATCATAAACTACCTGAATTACTTCCGCATGTCCGGTAATTCCGGTGCACACTTCCTTGTAAGAAGGATTTTTTACCGTTCCCCCTGAAAATCCGGATTGAACAGAAAGTACACCATCCAGCATTTGAAATTGTGCTTCAGTGCACCAAAAACATCCGCCACCTACAGTAGCAGTATCTATAGTCGTAATTTTAGGTTCTATCATTTTTATTGGAGGAATAGTTTTTTGTTTTGCTTGACCGCACGAAGAAAGTGAGATAAAGATAAATAGTAAGGTTGTACTGCTAATTAGTCTACCCATTTGAATTAAAGTTGTTTTTTCTAATTGCTTACTTTTCCTAAGACTAACGATAAATAGTTGTGAAAAGTGTACTATATATATTTATTCTTATTTCGTAATCGTAAAAATTCCCTGCGCCAAAATTTCATTGGTTTCTTCCGGGGTAATAAGAATTTTGAACGAGCCAATAGTAAAAAAATTGAACGCTGTCATTAAATAGGTAGCATCAGTTTTTACATCGATAACTCTATCATCAACCCATTCATCTTTTCCATTCACATCTTTGTAAGCAGTAAACTTCAAAGTCCTGTTAAGAAGCGAAGAACTATCTGTCGAAGTTAACTCAGCATAAAACAATACCTGTGTCCCTTTTTCAGATAACAGATAAAAGTGATCTTTGGGAGATGCTGGTTTAGCTTTACCCAATGTAAATCGACCTGTAGTGCTCAAATTATCCGTAATCGTCAGTTTTGACACTTTTTGTGCTTGTACCGTAAAAGTGGTAACACTCAGAAGCATAAGCAGCATTGCGAATTTTATTTTCATTCCGTTCAATTGGTCTCCAATGATAGAAAATATTTTATAACATTCCAACGCCCCAATGATTCTCCAAACTCTTTTTCTCACCATTTGGCAATGTTATTTCCTCAGAATCTGAAAAAATCATAATTTCGGATAAATTGTTGGCAACAAAAAGGTTCTTTAAATCATCTTTTGAATAGAGCGTAAAGCCAAATTCTGTAAAAGGCATTTTCATCATCGTTTCTTTTGAACGAATAGCGACCGCTAACTTGCCCCCTTTTTTCAGTACGCGAAGAATTTCATTCATGCCTTTTTGAACATCCGGCCAAAAATAAAGCGTATTAATAGTGAAAACAAAATCAAATTGATTGTTTGTAAGTGGAAGGTCTATGATATTGCCGTAAATAAAATCTGCTTTCTTGGCAGCCAGTAATTCAGAGTTTATTTTTTTAGCTTCAGCAACCATATCTGCAGAAAGATCTACCCCGGTATAAAAAACAGAATCGTTCTTTTGAAAAACCTTTTCTACAAAATGTCCATTAGCCGGACCAATTTCCAAAACTCTTGCTCCATCAAATAAGTTTAACTTTTGTAAAGTGATATCGTAAAGCATTTGATTTCCTCTGGCCATAAAATCAGTAGCAATTTTCGCATTTTCACCTTCTGGCAAACGTAATTGCTTAGCTATTTCGCGTGGATCATGCATGAGGTAAATATATTAATTAGAAATCAACTTCCCTGAAATCTTTCGCAAAGCAGTTTCCAATAGTTTCGAATTAAAACGAGCATCAGTCAACCTCGACACCGATTCTTCATAAGAACGAAAAGCGTCTTGTAACTCAATTGAATTGCTAACGCCTACGCGATATCGTTCTTGGGCAATGTTAAGAACGTCATTTGCAAGAAGAATATTCTCTTCTTCATTTTGAAGAATTAGTAAACTGTTAGAAAAATTTCGAAATACATTCAATAAATCTGCATTCACTTGTTCATTCACAGATGTAAATTGCAATTTGGCATTCAGCACATCTAATTTCGCATTCTTAATTTGTCGGTTAATTCCAAAACCATGGAAAAGTGGAAGGGAAGCAGTAAAACCATAATTATAACCTTGTGCCTGATTTAACAAACTAAATCCTGCCTCATTGGTTGAACGGTTAAAAAGATAGTGACTCGTCAGAGCAATCTTCGGATAGCGTAAAGCCTGATTTTCTTTCAAACTCAATTCCGCCAAACGCTGATTCATCTCGTAAAAATGAATCGTGTTATTTTCTGTCAGGGATTTCTTCACTTCATCAACCGTCGGACGAAAAGAAATAATAACAGTATCTTCTGTTGTAAATGTAGTCTCTAAAGGACGGGCCATTAACTGATTCAAATTAAGCTTCGCTTCCTCAATACTTGTAATCGTTGTCAGCTCAATTGTTTTCTGACGATTGAATTCAATTTTCGCATTCATCTGATCCAATTTCGATCCGGAGCCATTATTCAATTTTCGATCTGTTAATTGTAACCGTTCATCCAACAAACGAATTTCTTGTTCTGTTGCTTTTAAAAGTTGAATGTTCTTGATAATTGTATAATAAGCATTAACAACTTCGGAAATGGTTGTTTCCATTCGGAGTTTTAATTGCTGCTCTGATTGATAGAAATTCCCCTCCAATTTCTTTTTCGTGTGAAACATTTTCATTCCATCAAAAATCGTCCAACTTAGTCCGGCATCAACATTGGCATTTGTAGAACCTGAAGCATCACGATTTATTTCTGTACTGTTATTGTATTGCTGTTTCAGATTGCTGGTAGAATTTACATACGAACCGGTCAAATCGATATTTGGTAGCATTCCTGCATTTCCAATAGTGTTATTGTTCTTTTCCTTCTCAGAGAGATTCTTATAAATAAGAACATCATAATTTTTCTCGAGTGCTATTTTTACAGCATCTTCAATTGTCAACTTACTCCCTTGTGCAAGTACTACTGTCGTCGCAAATGAAAATAATAATGCTAATAATTTATTTCGTCTCATTTCTCTTTTCTTTTGAAATGAATGTATAAACAGCAGGAATAACAAATAAGGTCAAGACTAAAGCGAACAGTAATCCACCAACTACAACAATTCCCATAGGTATTCTGCTTTGCGCTCCATTGCCAAGACCGACAGCAATTGGTAAAGCGCCAAGAATGGTCGCAATGCTTGTCATTAAAATCGGACGCAATCGAGAAGTAGAAGCATCAATTGCTGCTTCCCGCAGTAGCATTCCCTCTTTTTTTCTTTGATTTGCAAATTCCACAATTAAAATTCCATTTTTCGTTACCAATCCAATCAGCATGATTATTCCAATCTGGCTAAATATATTCAATGTCTGGTTGAACATCCACAACGACAAAACTGCACCTCCTAATGCAAGCGGAACAGTAAGC
>CAYHCU010000220.1:0-5416 GCA_964355035.1 uncultured Flavobacteriales bacterium
ACCGAATAATTATTTAATTTAGCAAAATGTTGCGTTAGAGATTTGATCCGAAGAAGTATTAAAAAAAGTTTTTTGAAAAAGTTTTGATTGATTGTTAATTAATTTCGGTTATTTTGGAAAAACTCCAAATTTCTCTCTTTTTATTCCTACACAACAAGTAATTTTAGACAAATTAGCCGAAATTTTAAAGAAGTCGGCTAAATACACTTTATTCATACAAACAATGGCCACCATCTAAAACACATGACAACTTTGAACATCGATATACGAATAACGAACCACAAAAAAGCCCGCAACAATAACGCTGCGGGCTGGGTTAGGGAAAACAATAACAACGAACTATTTTTGCAGATTAACTTTTTTGGAAATCTGTACTCCGTTTACATTTAATTTCAAAATGTAGAATCCGGCTGCAAGGTCATCTGTTTTAATTTCCTGACGATAAGTTCCTGCACTTAAATTCTCTGCTTGCGTAGTCGTTACAATATTTCCGGCTATTCCAACTATTTGAACAGATACAGCAGCATTTTTTTCCAATGTATATTCTACATTCAAAGCAGTAGAGAATGGATTCGGATATGCCACCATGTGAATATTCGATAATTCAATTTGTGGTATTCCATTCATAAGTCTGTAGGCAACAATTGAATCACAGAAGCACAATGTATCAGGACCAATCACTTCACAAACACAAACATTGTAGGTGCCCGGATTTGCATACACGTAAGTAATACCGCTACCCGAAATAGTTTGAATTGTGCCATCACCGAAATCAATTATGATTGATGTTGGAGTTCCACAAGGAGAAATTACTGTAAAATTCATAGGTGTTCCTGCAGGGTTAGACGTATCCGGTAAAGCAACAAATACAGGATCACAAGCATTGGCTGCAGAAATAGAATTACAGAAAGTATCAGTACAACCTGTAGCAGAATCTACAACTGTCAAACATACTGTATGAGGTCCGGGCTGATTGTAAAGATGAACCGGATTCTCAACTGTACTAGCTGTACCATCACCAAAACTCCAGAAATAATTCGAAGCCGGCGTAGAATAATTCGCAAATGTAAATTCAGTTCCTGTTGAATCGACACTAAATGTAAACATGGCTGCACAAGCTGAACTAGATCCTACTGTTATTGTGCTGCAAGAAGAATCGGAGCAAGAAGAATCCTGAACTGATAAACAAACTAAAAACGTTCCTGATGCTAAATATTGATGCGTAATCGTTGAACCGCCCTGTTGAGTTAAAGTAGAGCCATCACCAAAATCCCAGGCATACATAGCATTTGGATTGTTGTAATTACAATAAAACACACCGGTATTTGAAGGAGAAACCTGAGCTGAAAAAATTGCACTGCAATTTTGTGTTCCCGGATAATATATAGTTGAACAATATGTATCTGAACAGAAAGAAGCAGTAAAAATTGTTAAACATACATTATAGGTTCCGGCTACTGCATAATTATGAGATGGATTTATATTGATAGATGAATCTCCATCACCAAATGTCCATTCCCAACGAATAATAGAATCGTTAGTAGTTGAAAAGTCCGTAAAATCAATTGCATTTGTTCCGGGGTTCAACGAAGCTGTCCAACTTGCAGAACAACTATTCACATTCCCTGAATTAACAATTCCACAGCTGGTACTTGCACAACCGGAAGAAGTTTGAATTGATAAACAAACCCAATACGAACCTGGAGCTCCATAAGCGTAGGTCGGATTCTGCAAATTTGATGTCCCGATTGAATCACCAAAATCCCATGTGTAACTGATTATTGTTGCTCCACTATCGGCAGTAGATAAATCCATGAAATCAACTAAGGTTGTTCCTAAAACAGGTGAACTTGTAAAATTTGCAAAACAACCGGCAGACCCACCTTGAATTGTAATTGTCGAACAATATGTATCTGTACATGCTGTTGATGAAGTTATCGTCAAACAAGCAGTGTATGTACCCGGAGTTACATAAGCATGGAAAGGGTTACTACCATTTCCAATGGTTCCATCACCAAAATCCCAATCATATGAAACAATAGGATCTGATGAAGTGCTATAGTCTGAAAAAAGAACTCCTGAAGGTGCAACGGAAAAATTATAATACGCTTGACATGACGTCACGCCACCTTGTCTTGTTAAAACTGAATCACAAAACACTGCCTGACAACCACCCGTAAAGTCAATTGTCAAACACACCATTACATAGCCGGTGAAGTTATAAGCGTGCGTAGGTTGTTGAACAATGGATGTTCCTCCATCACCAAACGTCCAGGCAAATCCTGTTGGATTAGCTCCGGTGTATGTCGGATGAAACTCCGCAATAGTTCCGGTCGAATCATAGGTGACCGTGTACGATGCAGTACACTGCGCCATTGACGCAAGTTGACCGCCGAAAACAAAAAGCATTACCATGAATGCAATTCGTTTTAAATTTTGTAATTGATTCTTTTTCATAATTGATTAATTTAGGGGTTAGGGAAATATTATTTTTCGGTTTAGATGAATTTCTTGAACAAATGTACCTGACTTCCTTAGCATTGAAAATCAAATTCAATTAATTCTTACCTATTCAAATAGTCGATTTTCATGTAAAATTTAAATATTAGGCTTTTTTAAGCCATTTTTGGACTCATTAAGCCAATTATCGCAAACAATGTAACCCATTCAAATAATAAAATATGGACAAATATGCTCCGTTTGAAATCTAAATTTATCTTTGCTGCCCTATGACCAAAAGAACACTCTCCACAATCCTTTTTTTTAGTTTTATTGCAACGATTATTTTTTCTTGTAAGAAGGATGATTTTGAAACCAGTGGCAATGTTCAGCTGACCTTTTCTCAAGATACTGTACTGTTCGATACTGTTTTTACCACTGTTGGAAGTTCAACAGAAGTATTTACGGTTTATAATTCCGAAAATAAAGCTGTGAAAATTTCTTCACTTCGTTTAGCAAGCGGAAGTTCTTCCAACTTTCGTTTGAATGTTGATGGCATGCCGGGAAATACTTTTACGGATGTAGAAATTGGTCCTAACGATAGTATTTTTATTTTTGTTGAAGTAACTGTTGATCCGAATAATTTAAATACACCTCTCGTGATTGCAGACTCTATTCTCTTTCAAACGAACGGAAATCTTCAATATGTTAATTTGGTAGCTTGGGGACAAGATGCCTATTACCATCGGTGGCAAGCAGATTCCTCAGCCTTGACATTTCCTTTTTTTACTCTGAATTGTAATGATGTCTGGAACAATGACAAGCCACATGTAATTTATGGCTATGCAATTGTTGATTCATTGTGTACATTAACTATTAATGCCGGAACACGTGTTCATTTTCATCCGGGAGCTGCTTTAATTGTATACAATTCTGCCAGCTTATATATAAACGGAACAATACAAGACAAAGTCATTATTCAAGGGGATCGATTGGATGCGAATTATCAGGACGTTCCCGGACAATGGGACAGAATATGGATTTATCCGGGTTCAAAAAATTCTTACATCAAAAATACAATTATCAAAAACGGGAACATTGGTTTACAAGTTGACACTGTTGCAGGACCTAGTGATTCAACTTTGTACATGGAGAATGTAATAGTGAAAAACATGACCACACATGCTCTTCTTTTAAGAGGAAGTACCGTCTCTGCTTACAACTGCGTATTTGCAAATTGCGGAAATCAGGTGGCAAATATCCTTCTTGGTGGAAACTATAAATTTTACCATTGTACTTTCGCGAATTTCTGGCAAAACGGAACACGGCAAGATCCTGTTTTATCAATGAATAACTATTATGAATATGGAATGAGAATTCTAAATGCTACTTATGGCAATTGTATTGTTTATGGAAATAATGATCAAGAAATTGGACTTGATTCATTTCCACTGAACAATAAATTTAATTTTTTCTTCGAGCACTCTCTTCTTAAAGTTGAAAGTACTTTTTCAACCTCTACTCCCTTTCACTATAATGCAATCATTCGTGGCACAGGAAGCTCAAATAGTCCCGGCTTTTCTGATGTTGCAAACAATATTTACAGACTTGATTCACTGAATAGCTCGGCAGTTGACGCCGGAAGTTCTGTTGTAATTTCTGCATTTCCTTCGGTTCTGAATAATGATATTGATGGAATTTCTCGCCCACAACGAGCTTTTCCTGACCTAGGCGCTTACGAAAGACAATAAATTATGTCTTTACTATTCGCAACAGCATATTTACCACCTGCAGCTTATATCTTTCGGGCCATTCAATCCGGCTCAATCACGATTGATGCTCACGAGCATTTTGTGAAACAATCTTACCGTAGCCGCTGTTCTATTTATGGTCCAAATGGAAAACAGGATATGATTATTCCTGTTCATCATGAAAATCTATTTACCATTCCAATAAAAGAAGTAAAAATATCGTACGATTCGCGGTGGCAAATCATTCACTGGCGATCGATTGAAGCTGCCTACAAAAATTCTCCTTTCTTTGAATACTTTGAAGATGCTTTTCATCCTTACTATGAAAAAAAATATGAGTTTCTTTTCGACTTCAACCTCGACTTAATTCAGGAGATTTTAAAAGCAAAAAAAGCGAACGTTGAAATTAAAATTACAGAAAAATACGAAAATACGATTGATACAATAGTAGATCTAAGAAGCCACTTTCACCCTAAAAAAACATTTGAAAGTACAACGAAATATCATCAGGTCTTTGGCGAAAAACATGGATTCATAGATCGACTCTCAATTGTTGATCACCTTTTTAATGAGAGATGAAATCACTCACTAAATTTTTCTACAACGAAAGAACTTCCGCTATTTTTAACAACTGATACGGAAACTCTTTTTTACCGGCAACAACTTTGGAATACGAAGTATAAGCAATTTCATGATTGATCACTCCAACCATTTCATTCGTTCTTCCTTCCAATAATCCTTCAACTGCCGCAACCCCTAGCCTACTTGCTAATACACGATCATTACAACTTGGAGTTCCACCACGTTGCATATGTCCTAATACGCTGACACGTGTATCGTATTGATTAAATCTCTCTTTTACTTCTTTAGCGATCTCATAAGCTCCACCGGCAACATCACCTTCTGCAACAATTACAATCATCGATGATTTTTTACGATGCCATCCTCTGTTGAGAATTTTCACGATCTGCTCGATCTTTGTGTCTGTTTCCGGAATCAAAACTGCTTCAGCCCCACCTGCTATTCCACTGTAAATAGCAATCATTCCTGCATCTCTTCCCATCACCTCAACAAAAAATAATCGGTTGTGAGAATCAGCAGTGTCTCTTATTTTATCCACTACCTGAACGACAGTATTTAAAGCTGTATCAAATCCAATAGCATAATCTGTCCCGAAAATATCATTGTCTATTGTCTTCGGAATTCCGACTGACGGAATAGAAAAC
>CAYHCU010000221.1:0-5388 GCA_964355035.1 uncultured Flavobacteriales bacterium
GCACTAATCAACTTTATCTAAAATGAAAGCAATCATTCCTGTTGCAGGGATCGGGAGTAAATTACGACCCCCGACGCATACACAGCCAAAAGCAATGGTACCGGTTGCCGGTAAGCCGATACTATCGCATATTGTCGACAAACTTGTTTCTACGGGCGTGACAGATTTCATTTTTATTATTGGATACTTAGGTAATAAAATTGAAGAGTACATTAAAACAAACTACCCGCAACTCAAAACAAATTTTGTTTTTCAGGATCCCCGCGAAGGAACGGGACAAGCTGTTCTCTTAACAAAAGATTTAGTTGATCTGAATGAAGAAGTAATAATTGCTTTAGGTGATACTATATTTGATATTGACCTGAAAGAAGTAATTAACTCCAGCGGTTCCTCATTAGGTGTCAAAAAAGTAACTGATCCAAGAAACTTTGGAGTTGCTGAATTGGATGAGCAAGGCATTATCCGGCATGTGGTAGAAAAACCTCCTATTCCTAAATCAAATTTAGCTCTGGTTGGTATTTATAAAATCAAAGAAACAAAGAAGCTCTTTGACGCTCTAAGTCATTTGGTTTCTCAGAATATAAGAACACAAGGTGAATATCATCTTACAGATGCCATCATGCTGATGATTACCGATGGAGTCATCTTCAAAACATTTCCTGTTGAAAACTGGTACGATTGCGGAGTGAAAGACAATCTTCTTGAAACAAATGCAATGTTGCTAAAGAAAAATTGTAAAACTATCGAATCTGATAAATTCGTTAACACTATTTTTATTCCGCCGGTCAGTATTGCAGACAATTGTCAAATCAGTAATAGCATCATCGGACCCAATGTTTCTATAGGAGAAAATACGATTATCAACTACTCGATTCTTAAAGATTCTATCATTGGTTCATTTTCGGAATTAGAAAACGCTGTGCTTCATCATTCCGTAATCGGTAGTGATGCATCCTTACATGGCTTGAGTCAGTCACTAAACCTTGGCGATAGCACTGAAATTGATTTCGGATAATAATTTACCGCCTACATTAAAATAAAACCACCCTTCTTACTATGGAAAAAGATACTGCGATTTTTAGTCTTATAACAAAAGAAAAAAAACGTCAACAACACGGAATTGAACTCATCGCTTCTGAAAATTTTGTCAGCAAGCAAGTAATGCAAGCAATGGGTTCGTGCTTAACCAATAAATATGCAGAGGGTTATCCCGGCCGTCGTTATTATGGTGGTTGTGAAGTTGTAGATCAGGTTGAACAAATTGCCATTGATCGGGCAAAGACTCTTTTCAACGCTGCATGGGTAAATGTACAACCTCATTCAGGTGCACAGGCAAATGCAGCTGCCATGCTTGCAATTTTACAACCGGGAGATACCATCTTAGGACTTGATCTGTCTCACGGTGGCCATCTTACGCATGGTTCTTCTGTTAACTTCTCGGGAAAACTTTATCGTCCTACTTTCTATGGAGTTAAAAAAGAAACAGGGCAAGTAGATTACAATGCAATGGAAGCAACTGCGCGCAAAGAAAAACCGAAATTAATTATTGCCGGTGCTTCTTCTTATTCGCGTGATTGGGATTATATCCGCATGCGGAAAATCGCTGATGAAGTTGGAGCGTTACTAATGGCAGACATCTCTCATCCTGCCGGTTTGATTTCCCGCGGTCTATTAAATGATCCTCTTCCCTATTGCCATGTTGTAACCACAACTACTCACAAAACATTACGAGGCCCACGTGGTGGAATGATTTTGATGGGCCAAGACTTTGAAAATCCCTGGGGACAAAAAACACCAAAAGGAGAAATAAAAATGATGAGTGCTGTGATGGATAGCGCAGTATTTCCGGGAACACAAGGCGGACCATTAGAACATATCATCGCTGCAAAAGCCATCGGTTTTGGCGAAAACTTAACCGACGAATACTTTAAATACTGTGTCCAAATGGTAAAGAATGCAAAAGCAATGGCAAATGCATTCATGGCTCTTGGATATAAAATCATCAGCGATGGAACTGATAATCATTCAATGTTAATTGACCTTCGAAGTAAAAATGTTACAGGAAAATTAGCAGAAAATATTTTAGTAAAGGCCGATATCACTGTCAATAAAAACATGGTGCCTTTTGACGATAAGTCACCTTTCATTACTTCCGGAATTCGTGTTGGAACTCCTGCAATGACAACTCGAGGTATAAAAGAAAAAGACTGCGAAAAGATCGTTAAGTTAGTCGACGAAGTGCTAATGAATCATGACAATGAAACAAAAGTCGCCGGCGTGAAAAAGAAAGTGAATACGATGATGGAGAAATTTGAGCTTTATTAATTGACAGTTGATAATTGACAGTTGATAATGGACAATTGATAATGGACAGTTAATAATTGACATACATCATTCTACCACAACCTTACTCGAGGTTATTTTGTCGCCTTCAATTATTTTAAGGATGTAAATTCCTTTTCCCTGATTCGTTAAATCGATTTGCTTATCTTCTTCTTTAAGAATGGGCCTTTGTAAAACAATGCGACCCATGCTATTGTAGACGGTGATAAATGAAGTAATTAAAACATTTGCCGGAGATTGATCGGGTTTAATATTAAATTCCCCTTTGTTGGGATTTGGATAAACCGTTGCTTCCTTTCTTATCCTTGGTGGTTCATGAACATTGGTAAATAAGCATTTGTTATAAGTGCCACTAAATAGATTTGCAAAAGTTGAATCGTGAACTGTACCAACAATTGAAGTTGCGCCATCAATGAATGGAATTATTGGAAAAATGCTATCCACCAGAAAACAAGGTTGAGCTACAATGTTTTTATTTTGTTCTTCGCAACCGACATGGCCGCTTGAGTCAGTTTTAATAATCTGAGCTGTTAAACTCCTATTATAGCCCGGAAAATAACCCCACACTTCCCCTCCTATCAGAAATCCATGATCCTTCGTTTCAATTAAGCCATTTGCAATTTCATCATGCGGCTGGTCTCCATGAGACACGCCCCATAAAACTTCACCATTTACATCTATTTTCATTAGCAAAAAATTCCTATTTACATTTTCTACTGAAGGAGTCGCAACAGCGTAATTCCCATCAACAGTATGAATAATTTGTGATTTCAAATCCCCTGTTGTAAATGTGCTGTCCTCATACCTTTTCCCCCACACAACAGAGCCATCCTTTGTAAGACGAGAAATAAATAAATTAAAATTGTAGGGTCCATAATCAGCTTGGCCATAAATCAGGAGGGAAGAATCAGCATCCTCCAAAATACCAAATAAATAACTTCCACTTAAATTATACCGTTTTATCCAAAGTGTTTGACCGGCAGTATCTGTTTTCATCAGTACAGCACCAATGGTGTCGTCTAGATTCAATCCAACCAAATAATTTCCATCAAGTGTTTGAACTACAAGGTCAGCGCGGGCATTTTGGAGTGTTTGGAATTTATGTGACCATAGTATTTCACCGCTTGAATCCGTTTTAATCACAAAGGGGTACTGAATACCATGTGTTGTATCATTTATTGTATACCCGCACATTAGAAAATTTTTATTCTTATCACAATAAACATTCGCACTTGTTGTAAAACATTCTGAAGAAAGTTGATAATGCTTACTCCAAACAATGTTATATTGGGAATCAACCAAAGCTAAAACCCCTGATCTGGTATAGTTTGAACTGCAACAAGAGCAACTTTCTCCCCAGGATGCGGTTATTATTGTAGACTTATCATAGGCATGCTGCGCTCTTGATTTGAACCAGTCAGCTCCGTTTCCTGATCCAAACGTATGTCTAAAAACCGTATCCCCAATTTGGTTTATTCTAAATAGTGCACTAGCGTACCACAAGTCATAGCCGGTTGAATCAATTTCTCTGGCAAAAAATTCCTGGCCAGGGTGAGTAAAATAAATTTTCTTAAATGAAATTTGTGCATTTACTAACACAGATCCCATTAAAAAAAGCACAAGCAAAATATTTTTTTTAAACATTGTAGCTATTTAAAGAATCGTTAGTATTTTTGTTTTATTTTGATCTTGGGAGCGAACGTTTACATAGTAAATTCCCGCCAAGAAGGAATTTAAATCGACTACAAAATCAATTTCTTTTACATTATCAAATGTACGAATTTTTTTACCTAATACGTCAGTTATGTTGATATTAACAGCTTCCTCAGTACTTTTATTCAAATGAATCACTGCCGAACTATTTGTCGGGTTTGGAAACAAGTCGAAATCGCAAGTTAAAATTTGATTATTGGGGAATGTTTCTTCCGTTTTATTGGCTAACCTCATCGGTATTTCAGCAACCACAAAAGCGTAGTCCGCATTTGTAGTGTCACAACCTAAAGAGATTGGCACCCTAATACTCCCTGCCATATTTGACCAAGTGGTAAATGGAGGTGGTACTGAGTAAACTCCCAACCGCGTAGGATAAAAAGTCACTTCAAATTGCTTTACATGCGCCAAACCTTCAATATCAAAATATGTGTTTGAATTCGTGCAGCCGTAATAATTGTCGAAGTGCAAAAAAGTCCCTTGATTTAATGGGTCGGGTGGATTGCCATAATAATATGCATTTTGCCAATAGGAATTAAGATTGTGAACCCAGCCAAATGCACTTGTAGCCCCAATAGTCATGTAATATGCTTCTGCGCCTATTTTGGTAGTGGAATTATAATTATAAAACTTTTGTGTGTAAAGTTGATTCTGCGATAAATATGGAGTTACAAATTGCAAAAACTCGGAAAGTTTTTTATAATTGTGGAAAGACGTTTTATTATAAACAGTTTGTGATATCACATTATTAATGAATATTTCATTGGGTTGATTCAACGGCTATTGGTTTTGGAGAAAACTTAACAGATGAATACTTTAAATACTGTGTCCAAATGGTAAAGAATGCTAAAGCAATGGCAAATGCATTCATGGCTCTTGGATATAAAATCATCAGTGATGGGACTGACAATCATTCAATGCTAATTGACCTTCGAAGTAAAAATGTTACAGGAAAATTAGCAGAAAATATTTTAGTAAAGGCCGATATCACTGTCAATAAAAACATGGTGCCTTTTGACGATAAGTCACCTTTCATTACTTCAGGAATACGCGTTGGCACGCCTGCAATGACAACTCGAGGTATAAAAGAAAAGGACTGCGAAAAGATCGTTAAGTTAGTCGATGAAGTGCTTATGAATCACGACAACGAAACAAAAGTCGCCGGAGTGAAAAAGAAAGTGAATACGATGATGGAGAAATTTCCGCTTTATTAATTGACAGGTGATAATTGATAGTTAATAATTGACATACATCATTCTACCACAACCTTACTCGAGGTTATTTTGTCGCCTTCAATTATTTTAAGGATGTAAATTCCTTTTCCCTGATTCGTTA
>CAYHCU010000222.1:0-5375 GCA_964355035.1 uncultured Flavobacteriales bacterium
GAATTTACGGTGAGAATATCCGGGTCACCATTTCTTGCATCTGTAACTTGAAACACTAGATTATTTGCATTCGCAGGATTTGCTGATAAAGAATAACTTCCTTGATAAAGAGTATCCGTAATTGCCGAACCGGAAATTGGGTAAGCAATTGTTGATTGGGTAAATGTATTTCCTCCATCAATTGACTTAGTGCAAATCACCCGGGCAAAAGGGCTTTGTAAAGTGTCCCATGACATATAAGCTCCATAAAAAGCGCCATCTGCACCAACTGTTGGTGTTATCATAATATTTGATAGCAAACCAATTGCAACAGGATTGTCGAGCTGAACGAGAGAAGAAAAAGTATTTGCTGTATCGGTTGAAATACTCAACCATATTTTATGAGGCGGTGTTGCTGCATAGTAACTTTTAGTAACGAGGTAAATTCTTCCGCCAAAAGCTGAATTACTTTGATCACAAACAATCCATGGACGATCAATAGGAAGATCAGAATGAGATAAAGCATCTATTGCATTTACAGGATTATTCCAAGAAATGCCACCATCTGTCGATTTTGCAACACGAACGAAACCTGAGTCCAGATTTAATTTATAATCTACATAGCTAATGAAAGCTGTACCTGAATTGTTAAAAGCAATAGAAACATCAGCGGAGACGATAAAAATATTATTAGAAAAATGCGGAAGATAATTGATATTTCCCCAAGTCATTCCTCCATCAAAAGAAGTTTTAGTTTCAATTCTTGCAGGATAACTTATACGCATCCATGCAGAAATAATATTATTTGGATTTGCGGGGTTTACTGCAATGAATGGTTCTGTCTCACTTCCAAGCGTTCCTGTAAGATTTAAATCGCTTTGAGCAAAAGAAACAACTGTTAGCAGAAGAAAAAATATGGTGAACACTATTCGCATTTCCTTATTAGCTTAAAACCTGATTCAAAGTTGATTTCAATGGAACATTTAATATTATTGTTGTCCCTTTATTAATTTTACTTTCAACTAACAATTCACCATCCAACATAATTGCACGTTCATTCATACCAAGTAAGCCTAATGTTTTCTTAGTCTTTATTTCACTAAAATCAAAACCGATACCATTATCCTTTACAACTACAGAAAATTTATTTGGATCATTACTAATAAATATTTCTACCAAGGTAGCATTTGAATGACGTGTAATATTTGTCAGGGTTTCCTGGTATATTCTAAAAATTCCTGAAGCAACTTGCTTTTCAATATCTACCTCATCAATTGTTGAGTTGAATTTGCAATTAATTCCTGTTCTTTTTTCAAACTCCTGACTTTGCCATTCTAAGGCAGCAATCAAACCAAGGTCATCTAGAATAGCCGGCCGGAGCTCTGATGCAATTCTCCTTACTGTGTTTACCGTCGTATCAATCAAATCAATCATGCCCTTTAATTTTTTCTGGACGACAATATCCTCCTCCTTTATTTTTTTACTTATCCAATAGGTATCCATCTTTAAACCTGTCAGTTGCTGCCCTAATTCATCATGAATTTCTCTTGCAATCCTAGAACCTTCTTCTTCTCTGATAGTGTTTAAGTGAGCTGACAATTGTCTTAATTCCTGTCGGGACATCCGAACCTCTTCTTCTGCCCTTTTTCGTTCGGTAATATTTGTAATCATTGCTAATGATCCTTTATAACTACCTGCTTCCATAATAGGGCTTGCTTCAAGCTGAGTATAAACCACTTGACCATTCTTTTTTCGAAATTCAAATTCATGTTGTTCGGAAACACCTCGCTTACGTTTTTCAATATTATTTTCCGAAATCCTCTTTCCTTCTTCATCCATAAAGTGAAATAATGATAATCCCATCATTTCTTCCCGTTTATAATCCAGCATTTCAGCCATGTGCTCATTAACAAAAGTCGTCATTGCGCATTCGTCAATTAACCAAATTCCCTCTTGCGCTGTCTCTACTATTTGTCGATACTTCTCTTCGCTTTTTATTAAAACTTCTTCTGCTTTCTTTCGTTCTGTAATATCTTTTGTTACAGCTAACAATGATATAATTTTCCCTTCCGTATCTTTGAGTGGAACTGCATGAGACTCTAACCAGCGGGGAGTTCCTTTTAAACCGGTAATTTCAAATTCAAGGATACCTTTTTCACCCATAAAAACCTTTTTAGTCAGGTTGTGAAAAGCATCTCTGTAGGGCTCATTTATTATTCCTAACAACCTTTCACCTTTAAGCTGATCCACATTCTCTGCTTCTAACATTGCAAACCCTGCAGGATTCATTTGAAGCAGCTCACTGTTAGGACCAAGTAATTTTATACATTCAGGTTCAGAATTGTAAATTGTCTTTAAGTGATTCTCACTATCTGCCAAAGCTTTGTAATTTTTTTTCTGCTCTGTGATGTCTTCTTTTATTGCTAGAAAATGTGTTATTTCACCTTTTAGATTTTTAACAGGAGAAATGACCTCCGATTCCCAATAGAGTTCATTGTTTTTCTTTTTATTTTGAAAAACTCCACTCCAATTTTGTCCGGACATTATAGTAGTCCATAGTTCATTATATTCTTCTTGAGATGTAAATCCTGTTTTAAATATATTTGAATTTTCCCCAATAACTTCATCCATACTATATCCTGTTGTTTCACAAAATTTCGGGTTAACAAAAACCATTTTGCCTTCTAAATCTGTAATAATATATGAAACAGGACTCTGCTCAATGGCTCGTGATAAAATTCTAATTCTTTCATCATCCTCTGCGGCCTTTACCTCTGCAGTTTTTCTTTCTGTAATATCCCGTATAATCAATTGCACTGATCGTTTGCCATTAAATTGAATAACCATGGCTTTTACTTCTACAGGGACAGTAGTTTCATCAAGACGGACAAATAATTCTTCAATAAGCGGTAAATTACCATCTACAACTGCCATAGTCTTCATGCGTTCTGTAACTAAAGCAAGCGAATCAGGATGAACAAAAGATAGCACAGGCTTTCCGATTAATTCATCTTCATTTTTTGCTAAAAATAATTTAAGGCATTCCTTATTGACAAAAACAACATTCCTTTGCTCATAAACAACAATTGCATCCGGCGAATTTTCAACTAAGCTGCGATATTTCATTTCGCTTTCTTGTAAAGACCTTGTCTTATCAAGTACACGAAGCCGCAAATTTCTATTTAGAAATAGAAGAAAAATCAAAGCACCACAAATAAAACCTGAAATCCAAAATAAAATTTTTCTATATTTCTCCATCCAACTCACTTGATGAAGTTCTTTAGATAACCAATCCTTTTTAAAATCCTTTAATTCTCCGGATGAATTGAGCTTTGCAAGTTCAACATTCAACAATGAAATCAACTGTTGGTTGCCTTTTCTAGTTGCGAAACCAAATTTTTGAGGAAAAAATCCACCCGGGGAGGTCGTAATATTTTTAAAATTATACTTTATAATAATACTGATTCCCGAAGGCTCTGCGCAGAAAAATCCGTCAATCATTCCAAGATTCAAACTTAACAAGCCATCCAATTTTGAATCAAATATAACTTTAGTAATATCCGTGCGATTTTCAAAATTTTTGAGTGCTATATCATTTTTCTGAAAGCCTATTTTATGTCCCGGGAAAGAAGCATGGTCATCAATGTTCGTTGAATTAACATTTTGAAAAAAACCCTGAACTATCCGGCAATAAGGTTGCGAAAAATCAAATAATTCCTCTCGTTCAGGAGAGAAGATCATATTTACGATGTCAACTTTACCTGAAGCGAGAGCAGGTATAGCTTCACTCCATGACATTGGAACGAATTCAAAAGTAACATTTGCGGACTTTTCAATTGCATTAAGAATTGCAGGGGTAAAACCATCCACTTTGTTTTCATCGTTCACAAATTCCATTGGTTCAAATTCCTTGTCAATAGCAACCTTATACACCTTCTTTTTTTCAACAAGTTGCTGTGCTCCGACAGAATGAACAGAGAAAAGAAAAAATAGAACTGAAACAACAAAAGCAAAATATTTACCGTAATAAAAATTAATTTTAAAAAAATTTTCGATTCGCTTTACCATGTCGATTTTTAATTAATATCAACTATTTTAATGTTTTCAGAAGGCTGCCCTCCCACAATACAATAGTAAGAAAATATCTTAAAAACAAAACATTTTTACCAAAAGTCATTTTTCAAACAAAATTCTTATATTGGAGGTTCGTAGCAAAAAAAACGCCTCAATTCAAGTCACTATGTCTGATTCCGTAATCGTTGACCAGTTGAAAATTCAACACTGGATAACCAATGAATTTGAGTTGCAAAAAATCGAAGATGAAATGAAGCAACTCGGTTATGATTCTGATGCAATAAATGCTCATCTGAAAGAATTCAAAAGAGTGAAATATGCAAAAAGGCAGTCGAATGGATTTACGTGTATTGTTATTGGTGCGGTCTTGGGTTTTATTAGCTGCGTTCTCACTATAATTAACCCCTTTCCTGAAATTTATTATTACATACTTTACGGGTTGACATCTGTTGCTGTCCTCTTTATTTTCGCCGGGCTTTATTATTTTTTGGAATGAGTTAGTAAGTAGTGAGTAGTGATTAGTGATTAGTAAGTAGTTCTCCTTCGACCAAATCGTTGACTGAATATGTCTTTTCTTACTATCCTATTGCACTTTATCAATTTTTTATAATCTTGCCTTTCTTGAGAACTGTGTTTTTATTTCTTACCTCGAAAATATAACTTCCTTTTGCAAGATTAGAAGTGTTTATAATTGATGTGCCTGTAAATTTATTTTGTAATAATTTTCTTGAGGTAAGATCGTAAATAATTATTTCACAAGGTTCAGTAATTTTTCCGTTCACTTTAATCTCATTTGAGAATGGATTTGGAAAAATTTGAATAGTATTCCCTGAATCAAACGTTTCATTTATACCGATAAAATTACCTGTTGAATCGCGTTTGTAATAAATTTCATTGTTATTTCTCATAAGCTTGCTATACTTAAGAAACATGGTTGTCCAATATCTTTGATTTTATCCCTGACCGAAGCAGGTAATTGCTTGTCTCCGGCAACAAACCAAAGAAAAGTATGTGTGTCAAGCAGAAATGCCATTAAATATAATCTTTAAAATCAACTAGAGGTTTATCAAAGTCATCAGAAAGAATAATCTTTCCTTTTGCAAACCCAAATTCCCGTGCTTTCAATTTAGATTTTGTCATTGACTTCTTTTTTAAGAATTCAACAAAATCAGCTACTTGATCTCTTAGGTTCTTTGGAAGCGAGTTAATTTCCAAATTTAATGTAGTATTTGTCATAAGACAAATTTAAAAAATAAAATCAATAATCCCTGTCTCGTCCTGAAAAAGGTTGACTGTTTTTAGGGGTGCTTTCAAGTCGGTTA
>CAYHCU010000223.1:0-5331 GCA_964355035.1 uncultured Flavobacteriales bacterium
AAGAAATCCGTTTCTGGAATAATACTACAAAAGGAGCATTCAAAAATATTCACATCAATTTCGTAGGTCGTCGTAAATCGTACTATATATTTTCAAGTATTATTATAGCGATAGGTCTTGGTGCTTTCTTTATGAAAGGGCTAAACTTTGGTGTTGACTTTGAAGGAGGTCGTACTTACGTGGTTCGTTTCGAAAAAAGTGTTGAGACAATACAAGTAATTGATGCATTAAAACTTCCTCTTACAAAATCTCCTGAAGTAAAAACATTTGGTAGTGATAATCAGGTGAAGATCACTACAAGTTATTTGATTGAAGATCCAACACCGGAAGCTGAACAAAAAGTTTCTGATAAATTGAACGAAGGTTTGAAAACTGTTCAAGGTGAAGGAGCTTACAAGATATTAAGTTCTCAAAAAGTTGGGCCAACGATTGCCGATGATATTAAATCATCTGCTGTCTGGGCTATCTTAATCTCTTGTGCTTTGATGTTCTTGTACATCTTTGTTCGATTCCGTCGTTGGCAGTATGGCCTTGGTGCCGTTGTTGCCCTTCTGCATGACGTATTGATTGTACTTTCATTCTATGCTATCTTTAATGGTATCCTTCCATTCTCATTGGAAATTGACCAGGCATTCATTGCAGCGATTCTGACAGTAATGGGATATTCAATGACTGATACTGTTGTGGTATTCGATCGTATTCGTGAATTCGTTGGTGTCCATCATCATGCTCACGATCAGAAAAAAGTTATTAATGATGCCTTAAATTCTACTCTTAGTCGTACAATTAATACATCATTGACAATCTTCTTCGTTCTCTTGGCTATCTTTATTTTCGGTGGTGAAGTTATTCGTGGATTTACTTTCGCTCTCTTGATAGGAATCGTAATCGGCACCTATTCTTCAATTTGTATTGCAACTCCAATCGTTGTTGACTTTGCGAAAAAGGATTTAGATACGATTAAGTAAACAAAACTTCTTTAGTTGAAAAAGCCTCGGATGTTCCGGGGCTTTTTTTTGGTGGAAGAATTAAAGCAGGGTTAGTATTAAAAGTTGGGCTTAGCGTGTCGCTGTTCCTGGAAAATGACAGGATCTTTGCAGTAGTGTAGTTATTCTTTCATCTGTCGATAGACCGGATTCTGTTAGCTGTCGTACTTAGAGTTGTTCTCGCATGAAATAGCAGACGAAAAGGAAATGCTGCAAGCATCTTGTAGCGATTTACTTTTCCCTCTTCCCCTCTCAAAGGATGCATCCGTCATCCTGCAAAGGAACTTGTCGATCTCTTTGTACGACTGATTGTTCATCGCAATATTATCTTTAGACACGCCGTTCACTATTTCAAATAACATATCATCGTCTAGTCAAGTTCGCCACAACTTTGGATGGTGACACTTAAAACGCCGTTGTAAAACAAATGAGACGACGATTATTCGACCGACAATCATGTCACCCTTTCAGGGCTTGATGAGTGTGCTTATTCCATTTTCTCCGGAAAATCAATTGCTACCTTACGAAGATGTTGAGTATATGAAAAATGGATCGTCTGTTTTCTTAAGTTGGCGTGCATGCCTTTCAGGGTTTACGTTTTTCAGGATAAATCGTAGATAGATTATTGAACAAATCTTTGTAAGGCGAAAAACAAAATAAATGCAAACCGAAAAATCGGAAAGGACGACATCGTTCCGAAAACTAAAATAAACTCCAACCCTTCGCTGTGAAAGGACAACATCATTACGAAGAAATAAAATAAGCGCCAGCCAAAAAAACCAGAAAGGACGATATCATTGTTGAAAATGAATTTAATGCATAAGGCAAGCACTGAAAGGGCGTAATGATTGTAGAAAGTAGAATAAGCCCAAAACCCTAGCCCTGAAAGGGCGACATGATTTTTTTTCTACATTTCTGCAGAAAATTTGTTTATTATTTTTATTTAAAGAGAAAAACAAATCCGTATTCGGTTTTACAGGATATTTTTTGTTTTCTTCATCACAAATTCCCTCAAATCAACCTACATTTGCAAAAAATATATCAATCATGACTCTCTTAAATCTGCTCTTCATGAATCTCGGTGGAGGTGAAGTGTTTGTAATTCTGCTAGTAGTGCTTCTATTTTTCGGATCAAAACGTATTCCTGATCTTGCCAAAGGTTTAGGCAAAGGAATGCGTGAATTTAAAGATGCAATGTCCGGAATTGAAAATGAAGTTCGGAATGCGACGAATGATACAACACCTCCTGCAAAAAAGCCTGAAACGCCAGCACCAGCACAAATTACAAATGATGCTCCTGCTGCTGTTCCTGCTACTCCTGTTACTCCGGAGAAACAGGCAGGTACAGAGACTTTATAAGCATGTGATTGTTAGACTCTAATTTCACGAGAATTCTACCGAACCATAACCGTAAACGGCAACCTTGCTTGCACGCCTTTTTGTTGCAACAACGAATGAAGATCTTGATAGTAGCTGTATGCAGAACCTAATTCACTTTTCGCATAGTTTGCTTTTGCGTCCTCTCCGAAATCTTCCATCAATTGCTTCATGAAATCTTTTTGCTCGGGTAAAGAAATTGTCCGGTATTTTTCAAGCTTGGCCATTTTTGAGGCGATTTCAATAGCCTTATCGATGCCACCGATTTCATCAACCAGGCCTAATGTTTTTGCATCTGTTCCGGTCCAAACTCTTCCCTGACCAATACTGTCTACTGCGGCTTTCTCCATTTTCCTTCCTTCAGAAACATGCGTAATAAACGTGTCATAAATTTTTTCTACACTTTCCTGAATGATTGCTCGTTCTTCATCGGTGATTGGATAAAATGTGCTTCCGATGTTTGCGTATTTACCTGTGCGAACGGAATCAAATGTAATTCCAAGTTTGTTGTTGAATAATTTTTGTGCATTAAACATCAATCCAAATACACCGATTGAACCTGTGATGGTTGTCGGTTCTGCAACAATTTTATCTGCTGCACATGAAATGTAATATCCACCGGATGCTGCATAATCACCCATGGAAACAACGAATGGTTTTGCTTTTTTGGCAAGAATTGTTTCTCTCCATATTACATCAGATGCCAACGCACTTCCACCGGGAGAATTTACTCTTAATACGATTGCTTTAATAGTAGTATCTGTTCGTGCTTTACGAATGGCGGCTGCAATTTTATCTGAACCCATTTGATCCTCATCTCCTTTTCCTCCAACAATTTCGCCGTTAGCATAAATGACAGCAATTTTTTTAGCTGAGAATTCTTTTATTGCCGGAAGCGATTGTGCATATTTTTTCAAATCTACAAACTTCACTTTGTCATCGCTGTTAAGGCCTGTCTTTCTTTTTAATTCGTCTAATACCTCATCGTAATAAGAGAGCTGATCTACGAATTTTGATTTCAATGCATCTTGTCCTGAACGGGCACCTAAATTATCTGCCACTGATTGAACCTGTTCAACAGAAAGTTTTCTGGAGTCTGCAATATCAGCGATGAACTGATTCCACATAGATGAAATAAACACTGTGACCTGCTCTTTATTCTCCGGACTCATTTTGTCTAGTATAAATGGTTCAATCGCGCTCTTGAATTTTCCATGTCGGATTACCTCGGGCTCCAATTCTAATTTTTCTAAGGTTCCTTTGAAGAACATCATCTCTGCACGGAAACCTCTAAAGTCGATATCACCTTCCGGATACATAAAAATTTTGTCGGCTAATGATGCTAAATAATATCCGCCTTGTGAATATCCTTCGCTGTAAGCATAAATAAATTTCTTCGACTTCTTAAAATCCAACAAAGCATTTCTGATTTCTTCTACAGTTGCTAATCCGGATTGAATCCCGGAAAGATTTAAAAATAAACCATCGACCTTTGTATCGGTTTTGGCTTCTGAAATGCATTTTAAAATATCATCCAGTCCTAAACTGCGATTGATATCAATTCCTGATAATCCTATACTCTCGATTGGATTTTTTGTAGTCCTCTCTTTTATTGACCCGTCGAGGGTGATCTCTAAAACAGAGTGCTCGGTAACTTTCGCCTTGTCATTTTCCTGTAATCCACTTACCAGTCCACTGATTATAAAGAAGATAAAAAGGATCATGATAAATCCTGCTACAAAGAATCCTGCCACTGAAGCAAGCATAAATTTGAAAAACTGTTTCATAATGAGTTGGTTTTTTTGAGAGTCGCAAAGTTATAAGTAATTGCTTTGTCTTTCCTAAGAATTAGTTAGGTTTGGAAAAAAAAGCAATGGAGTCGGCTGTAATTTTAATGGGGACAAATTTGAATGACCGAAAGGATAACCTGCGGGTGGCACTGAAAAAGATGATTGAACGAATTGGGGAGGCGCAGCTGGAATCAAGTTTATATCAAACAGCTCCTTGGGGAAATATTCAGCAAGACGATTTTCTTAATAAAGTCGTTGTAATAAGAACCCATTTATCTCCGCAAAGTCTGTTGTCTGAATTGTTAGCTATTGAACACGAAATGGGCCGAATTCGAACGTCAAAATGGGCGCCACGACTCATTGATCTGGATATTCTATATTTTGGTGAGCAGACAATTTATGAAACAGGTTTGCAAATCCCGCATCCGTTTTTGCAGGATCGTCGTTTTACTTTGATCCCTTTAGTAGAAATCTTGCCTGATTTTATGCATCCGGTTTTGAAGAAGACTAATACTGAATTACTTGGTCAAACCACGGATAATTCTGAAGTTTTTCTTCTGGAAAAGGAGGGATAATCAGATTTTAAAGCGATTTTCGCGGAGCAAAAAGCTACTATGGCCAAAAAGTTGAAATATGATTATATCGTTGTGGAAGGCAATATCGGAACGGGGAAAACTTCTTTCGCTGCCCGTCTCTCTGCCGATTTCAACACACGATTAATCCTTGAACGGTTTGCGGATAATCCCTTTTTACCCCTTTTCTATGAGCAGCCTTTACGGTACGCTTTTCCTCTGGAGCTTTCTTTTTTAGCCGATAGATACCAGCAATTGAATGATGAGTTTTCGTCACGTGATTTATTTCAGCAGCAAACAGTCTCTGATTATTTACTTAGCAAGTCTCTTATTTTTGCTAACATTACCTTGAAAAACGACGAAAATCAGCTTTACCAGCGCCTTTTTCACATTATTAACCCGCATTTGCCCAAACCTGACATCTTAGTTTATCTCCATAAAGATATTTCACAATTGAGAGACAACATAAAAAACCGTGGTCGGGATTATGAGCAAAACATCGAAGACAGCTACCTTGAGAATTTGGAAAAGGGCTATTGGGAGTTTTTTAAACAACAGGATGGTTTCCCGATTTTAGTCATCGATACCAATAATCTCGATTTCGTA
>CAYHCU010000224.1:0-5303 GCA_964355035.1 uncultured Flavobacteriales bacterium
GAAGTAATCAAAGACACATTAAAATCTGCCGAACCATGTTGGTACAATGTTGAATGGACGAAATACAAAGGCACGCTATATTTGAGTCATAAGGAAGTAAATAATAATCTTGCAAAATATATCAACGACAGCCAAACGCTTTCAATGAAGCACATTGCCAAAGCTTCAGGGATGCATGAAGAAGAAATCAATGAGCCAACAAAAAAAGTGTATGGTTATTATACCTTCGTAAAAGGAAATGCAGCGTCAGCAGTACAATTTTATCTGACCGACAGCAGCAAACATTTTATTCGCGGCGCTCTTTATTTTTATGCCGTTCCCAACCCCGATTCCATTGCACCCGTTTTAAATTTTGTTGAAGAAGATGTGAAGCATTTGGTATCGACGTTTCGGTGGGGTGGTGAGTAGTGAGTAGTGAGTAGTGGGTAGTGAGTAGTAAGTAGTAAGTAGTAAGTAGTAAGTAGTGAGTAGTAAGTAGTAAGTAGTAAGTAGTGAGTAGTGAGTAGTGAGTAGTGGGTAGTGAGTAGTGAGTAGTGAGTAGTGAGTAGTGAGTAGTGAGTAGTGAGTAGTGGCAGACCACTGTCCATGCCACCAAGGGCGGCATAATTGTTGAAATCAGAATTAACGCACAATGCAAGCCTTGAAAGGGCGATATGATTATCCGCAGGTTAATTGCAATTGACGGACATTTTATAATTCCAATACATCATTTTTATTTTTGCAGACGTGCTGATATCGGGGAACATCCATCAAGCGAAATATTATTTCAAAATCAATAAAAAAATTTCTACGCAGATAAAACACACCTTTTTATCATGACACCCTTTTAGGGTTTTTTGCGTATGTTTATTTGTCATTCTAGAATAATGACACCCTTTCATGGTTTGACGTTGGTCTAAATTGGGTTAACTTCAAAAAATAAATTTACCGCCACTCACCATTTTTAACTGTCAATTATCCATTATCCATTATCAACTGTCTATTATCAACTGTCAACTATTCACCCAAAAATCAAACCTCTCTTGCACTAAAGTGATAAAGCAAATAAACACAAACACTAAACAGAAAAAAAGCTCCGACCTGGTGTAACGAAGCTAAAGCAATATTTACTGATGTCAGGATTGTTAGGACTCCCAAAAGAAATTGAAGACAGATGGCGATTAATAAAAAGTAAATTCCTTTGCGCTGAAAATTATTCAATGTTTCCTTTTTCGCTGCAAAGACAAACCAACTGCAAAGGAATAAGAGTGCAAATGCCATCAGGCGATGGATAAACTGAACAGTTACAGGATTGTCAAAGAAGTTAGCAGCACCCGGCTTTAATGCGGCCATACCGGAAGGAATAACTTGTCCGCTCATCAATGGAAATGTATTGTGCATTTTTCCGGCGTGCAATCCTGCTACAAAGGCCCCGTAAATAATTTGCACACTCAGCAAAATAAAAATCAATTTGTTGAGAGAAGAAAATTTCTTACTAATTTGAGATGAAGGTTTTTCAGAATAAATCAATTCCAATCCGTAGTAAAATGTAAAAGCAAAAGTGATAAAGGCAAACATCAAATGAATAGCCAGCCGAATGTGACTTACACTTGTACGTTCGGCAAGTCCACTGCTAACCATAAACCATCCTAAGAAACCTTGAATTCCACCAAGCAAAAACAAGAAAAGTACTTTTTTAATTGTCTCTTTTTCAAATTTATTTTTGAAAAGAAACCATAGAAAAGGAAAAATAAAAACAACACCAATCAGTCTTCCTAAAAGTCTATGAATAAATTCCCACCAAAAAATAGATTTAAAATCCTCTAATTCGAAATGATAATTGACTCTTTGAAATTGCGGAATCTGTTTGTATTTTTCAAAAGCATCATTCCATTCAACATCATTCAGCGGAGGAATAGTTCCCATAATAGGTTTCCATTCTGTGATTGACAATCCTGATCCGGTTAACCGGGTAATTCCACCAATCACGACCATGCCAAAAATCAGAAAGCAACCACTAAAAAGCCATATGGCAATTTGTTTGTTAGATGATTTCATGACGAATGAACAAGGAAACTAGCGGTTTTTTTAACGAGAGTAAAGATAAACTCCTGACTTGATTAATCGTACTTCGGTTTAACAAACCAACGGTCATTAATCGTAAAGCCCAAAGTAAATTTCAAATATTTTTCTTCGATAGGATTAATACTTACATTTCCTCTTTTACCTGCTTCTAAAGTCAGGTGAAGATTAGTTCCTGCTTTTCTGATTGGCAAACCGAAGCCAACAGAAACTCCTATGTCATTTATTTTATCTGTACCAACATTCAGGAAAGTTTGCTCGTAATGAAATCCAACACGATAAGAAACGAAATTGCCATAGCCACGCAAAGCGCGATCATTCGGAGTAAATTGAGCACCAAGAGCAATCTTCCAACTATCCACCAGAGAATCCTTTACATCAAGAAATCTGAATGAACTCCATTGTTGCATTGTATAATCTGCACCCAACAACCATTTACTTCCTTTTTTTAAAACAAATCCAAAACCGACACTAAGAGGGATTGTTACCTTTTTCTTATCTCCAAAAGAATAATATGCAGTATCACGAATTAGAATTTGATTAGCATCTGAATAATTGTAGTACCTGAAAGACGAAACAGTACGTGTCGCTCTTGCATCCAGATTTGCAGTTGGGCAAGCAGTCAAACCCAAAGACAAACTCCAATCACTTTTCTTTTTACGATTCACAAGTTTACTGCGCAATTCATCTGCTTGTGCAATTTCCTGAGTGATTGCATTCTTTATGTCATAAGAAACAGTAGAAGCGTCGTTATCAATGATATCATAGAGAGAATCTGCTAGCGTCTTAATTTTCAGATTAAGGGAAATCAAAGAATCAGATTTTGATATTGCAAGGCTATCAATTACATATTGCAGACCAAATTTGAAATGGAACCAACCAATAGAAGTTCTTGAATTGTCCAGCGTATTCATGTAGAAAATACTGCGATATTCAACAGTCCGATCCTGATTAATTGTTCCAAAAAGATATTCAGCATCTATACCAGCTGAAAGTTTTTTGCCAATTCTTTTACCTGAACCAATATGAAAGCTGTTTAATCCACCGGAACCATTATAAGTTCGAATTTCGTTATCTCCAAAAGGCGTGATAGAATTTTCCTGAATAGAATAACCAACTTTCGAATACGGTTTCAATCCGAATCCAACTGCCCAATCGTCGGCTTTAATTGGAAAAGCAAAATCAAAATAGGAAAGAGATGCTGTATTTGTGTTTTGTTGAACAGACTTCGTTTTAAGTTGAGTCTGATTATAATTGACTCCACCTTCAAATGTGGTATACCAGATTCGAGAATAAGCAGCAGGGTTTCCCGGGTTGATATTAAAAGGCTGAGCCAAACCAATTTCGACACCACCTATTGCCAGATTTCGTGCAAAAGAAGTTCCGGTAATATCACCAATGCCATATCGTGAATAAGGAGAACTCGAGGAGTTTTGAGCCTTACTATCGTTAAAAGCCAGAAGTAGCAGAAAGAAAATAAAAGGGAGTGCTCTTTTATTTGAGAAGTTTGTACTTAATAATTTCATTTAAACCAATATTTACCAGATCAGAGGCGGCAAAGATGCTTAAATTTAGTTGACCTACAAAACGAGAAGCATCCCCACCGGTGAGAATGACATGAAGTTCACCGAATTCTTTTTTGTAACGGGCAATAATGCCGTTAATTTCTTCACTCATGCCATTAAAAACGCCTACTTGCAAGGCAGTGATTGTAGAATTGCCAATTAGTCTTTTAGGATCATTAATTGGGGCCAAAGGCAGCTTCCCTGTTAGTTGATGCATAGCTATAAACCTCATACTCAGTCCCGGGCTAATGCTACCACCGCGATAATTTTTCTTCGCATCAACAAAATCAAATTTCAAGCAAGTTCCGGCATCAATTACAAGAACATTTTCCTTAGGAAACAGAAAAGCAGCAGCAATTCCGTTAGCCAAGCGGTCTTTGCCGAGAGTTTTGGGAGTTGTGTATAAGTTTTTTATCGGAATTTTTGTGGTAGAAGAAAACTCACGAATCCTATATTTTTTAAGCGCTTTTTTGACTGTTGTAGAACACGGAATCACAGAAGAAATTACCGCATTTGAGATATTAAAATCGCGAAAAAGCTGATGTAAAAGGCGAGTGCTTAATGACTTGCAAACATGTCGATAGACAATTATATTATCTTCAAAAATGATAATCTTACAAAAGGTGTTTCCCAGATCGATAGTTAGATTCATCTCTACGAATTTGCTGCAAGGTATGGAAACAGGTAAAAATAACGTTGAATTTCTATATTAAAAGGGAAATATATTTTGGCAGTTTTAATTTTTTTCTACTTTTGCGCACTCTTAATAAGGTGATGTAGCTCAGTTGGTAGAGCAAAGGACTGAAAATCCTTGTGTCGATGGTTCGATTCCATTCATCACCACCACTTATCTAAACAGGATCATGAAAAACGTTGACAAAGGCATAAAGTTTGATCGAGTTCTTCTGATTGATGATAACGACATTGATAATTTCATCAATGAACGTATGATCACTACTAACTCTTTTTCCAAAATAGTTATCGTAAAAAATAGCGGTGAATCGGCATTACAATTTCTCAAAGACAACAGTGAAAATCCGGATGTTCTACCTCAGGTAATTTTTCTGGATTTGAATATGCCGGTAATGGACGGTTTTGCTTTTTTAGAGGAATACGAATTACTTCCTGCCAGCATTCGAACTACCTGCAAAGTTATTGTGCTTTCGTCATCGATTAGTCCTGAAGACATCAATCGTGCATCAACGAATCAATATGTAGTGAAATATGTTAACAAGCCATTAAACGAAAAATATCTTGAGGCGATAAATTTTTAATCGTTACTAACTATAACAAAAACGCCGGTACAAAGACCGGCGTTTTTTGGTTATAGGTATTCAGAGGCAAAATTATTCTTTTATAGGGTTGGCCATTTTACGAATCATAGCGTCATCAAATTTCACATACCAAAGCATACGATTTGCGCCATGATTTGCTTTTTTGAAAGCGTCGTAAATTTCACTCAGCTTTTTAACTTTTTTACGGAATTCTTCCGGTTTAATGGCAGCTTTCAACATCTTAATAAATATTGATGCCGGTTCATACAAAGCTTCGTCTTCAGTAATCTGACGTTTCACAGATTGAAGTAACTGAGAACATAACCCATCTTCACCCATGAAGCAATATTGCATTGCCTGGAATAATTTGTACTCCACATCAGTGAACGTAAATTTCTTCATC
>CAYHCU010000225.1:0-5290 GCA_964355035.1 uncultured Flavobacteriales bacterium
GCGAGTTACTCATCAATGAAAACAGTACACAGAATGTAAAAATTGCTACAGGGGTAAATTCGGGCGATGTCAGCATTGGGGGGAATATATTCTTGGCAACTTTAAGAGGTCGCGTTTTCATAGGTAATGTCTCGAATATTTCAGAATTGCAATTAGGTTCAAAATTTACATTTCGCGGTGACCCGACGAATTCTATTATTGGATCGAATTATTCATATTATTCAGGAAGTGATAAAAGACTTATTCAAGGCGGAGTAAGCAGAATTGTGTTTGGAAGCCAAGGAGAGATTTCGGCGCAGATAGCGCCAGATGGAGCAGCTGGTTCCACAATTGCAAATTCAGATTGGATTCCTGCACTACAAATAAATTCTGACGGTAAAGTTTCAATTGGGAATGTCCCATCTACACCAGGCGCCTATAATTTATACATAAGTGGCGGTGTACTTACTGAACGATTAAGAATTGCAGACCCTACAACATCTTTTTGGGCAGATTTTGTTTTTGATAAAAATTATAAACTAAAAAGCCTGCAAGAAGAAAAAGAGTATATTCGTATTAATAATCATTTACCAAATATTCCAACCGAAAAGGAAGTGCGTGAAAATGGGATTGATATAATGGAGATTCAAGGCAAATTATTAGCGAAAATTGAAGAACTTACGCTTCATTTGATTTCTCAAGAGGAAAGAATTAAGCTATTAGAAGATCAATTATCTAATAAAGAAAAGTAACCTACTATTTAGCTTATATTTTCTTTATTTTTAAAATGAGATTCTAAAACACTAAATAAACATCAGTATTCACAAATGATTAGGATAACAACACTATTAGTTTTCATGTCTGTGTATTCGCTAGGACAAAGTTGGAAAGGTCTTAATGGTGGAGTCAATTCTACTGTCTCGAATATGATCATAGATTCAAATAATAATTTGATTGTCGGCGGCAGTTTTACTGAAGTTAACGGTAATCCGCAAATGGGACTTGCGGTTTGGGATTCAACGTCTTGGACAACATTTGGAAACAATGCAAACTTCAGTAATTTCGGAGGAGTGCATTGCATGACTTTTTTTAATGGAGATTTGATTATTGGAGGTCATTTTGATTCAATTAATAACGTAGCAGTAAACAATATTTCTCGTTGGGATGGTACAAGTTGGCAACCATTTGGCAACGGATTTAATGGCGACGTCCAGACTGTTGCAGTTTACAACAACCATTTGTATGCAGGAGGTGTTTTTTTTAGAAGTGGTCAGGACATCGTAAGATCCTTTGCTGAATGGAATGGAAGTATGTGGATCAACGCTGCACCATTAATTGATGGATACGTTTTTTCATCGTTAGTGCTTAATGGAAATCTTATTATTGGCGGACCATTTAAACGTATCAACGGAATTTCTTATGGAAGTGTTGCTGCCTGGAATGATACTTCCTGGTCAACGGTGGGGAATGGTTTTAACAATGAAGTTTATAATTTAGCTACTGTAGATGATACTTTATATGCTTGCGGTACCTTTACTCAGATCCCACAAACACCATGCTCTTTTTTAGCAAAGTATGATGGAACGAGCTGGATCCAAATGCCATATCCCGCCGGAACAACAAATTGGACTACAGATATTCTTAAGTTTCATGATCAATATTTTGTTTGTGGGAATTTTAATAACCCTGACGATTTAGGAATTATTAATGGCAGTGTGTATGATTCCATTGGAAGTACAAATGGTTTCATTTTGGATATGCTTGTTTACAAAAACCAATTATATGTTGGAGGGAATTATTCTACCATCGGCAATATCAATACGTTTTGCATAGCAAGATTAGATTCGTTTCTAGTCTCTGATTTTCAACTTCCTATAATGGCTCACAATGTTGGATTCATTTATCCAACTATACTTTCGCGGTCTTCGTTCTTGAATATTTCTAAAGAAAAATTAAACGATAATACTTTGATTGATATAACAGTTTACAATATTAGCGGTGTTAAAATGGCACAATTTATTCCGGAGCAATTTCCTATTTCCATGTTTTCTTTTTCCCCTTCCACATATATCATTAAATTCAATTATAAGGACGGAAAATCATCTGTTCAAAGATTTATCGTGTTACCATGAAAAAAATATTTTTAATTATTGTTTTGTTTAGCATTGTCAGAACTTCAAATTGCCAGGACATAACCTTACAAGAAATAAAAGAGTATATTCGTATTAATAATCATTTACCAAATATTCCAACCGAAAAGGAAGTGCGTGAAAATGGGATTGATGTAATGGAGATTCAAGGCAAATTATTAGCGAAAATTGAAGAGTTAACATTGCATATGATTGCGCAAGATGAAAGAATTAAATCACTTGAGAAAATTTCAACTAAGAAATAGACAACATCGACAACATCATTTTGAAGAAGAAATTCCCAAAAAAACAAATTAAATTAAAATATAATGAAATTAAATATAATAATATTTTTTTTTATCTTCCTTAATAGCACAAGTGGGCAGAATTGGAGAGCTGCTGGGTTAGGAGCAAATTTTAATATTGAAACATTTTTGACTGATAGCGACAATAATTTATATGTAGGGGGGTCATTTACTTCTATAGATGGACTCGCACGAACTGCAATTGCAATTTGGGATTCTGTGCAATGGACCAACTTTGGCAATAATGCAGTTTTTCAAGGAACTATATCTTGCATGACTTTTTTTAATGGAGAATTAATTGTTGGAGGCACTTTTGATTCAATCAACAATCTCCCTTTTAATAATGTTGCAAAATGGAATGGAAATAACTGGCAACCATTAGGAAGTGGATTTAATCATAGCGTTTACACATTGCAAGTCTACCATCATCTATTATATGCAGGGGGCAGTTTTTATGCTTCAGGACTAGATACAATTGGACATTTAGCTAAATGGAGCGGAACTAACTGGCAGAGTGCAGTTAGTAGTATTGATGGTTATGTGTTTTCTTCAACAATTTACAAGGATAAACTTATTTTAGGTGGCCAGTTTTCTCAAATTAACGGAGCGAGCTTTTATAATGTTGCAGCATTTGATGATACTTCATGGTCTGATTTAAATATTGTATTCAATAATCAAGTTTATAAAGTAAAAAGTATCGAAGATACACTTTTTGTTACTGGAAATTTTACTCAGTTACCAAGTTATCCATTCAATTACATATGTAAATATGATGGGAACTCATGGAGTCAAGTTTCATATCCGATTGGTACGACTCAAAATGTAACGGATGTAGAAAAATACAATTCGAATTTCTATATATGTGGTAATTTTGACAACCCAGATGATTTAGGACTAATAAATGGCTTGAATTGTGATTCAGTTGGAAGTTCAAATGGCTTCTTTGTTTGCATGACAACTTACAAAAATGAATTATGCGTTGGTGGCAATTTCACTTCTATTGGTTCACTCCCGGTAAATTGTATGGCAATTTATAATGATGATTTTAATTCAGTCGTGACGGAATTGCAGTATGAAAATTTAAACATTTATCCGAATCCATTTAGCAAAACTGGAAATTACTGCTTTTCAATTAATCATAAGTCAGGAATTAAAATAAATCATGTGTCGATTTTTTCATTACAAGGTCAACTTTTAATTAATTCTAAGGATAAGTACTTGCAATTGGATGAATTATCAGCTGGCATTTATATTGTGGTGACAAAAATTAATGACGAAAAATTAATTTCTAATAAATTAATTATAACTCAATGAAAATATTGCATATTTTTTTAATTTGCATTTTAATTAGTTTGAATTCCAATTCGCAAGATTTGTTTAATTTTTATCGCGATTATAGCGCCCCTGGCCCTAGTTACAGGCTTGATGAAATTATGGATACATATTTTGAAGGGAAATCTATATTTACTCAAAGTTACAATGGGGAATATGTCATATATGCAAATGATTTACCATGGACACCAAATATGTTAAGTGGCCCTTTAAATAATTTAGACTTAACCAATTTTTTGCTAACATATGAAGTCGAAGTTGTATCCTTTCCATTTATGCCGAACGGTGCATTTGAAGGAGCCGCGGATGGGTTAAGCATTAGAAATCTTTATCTTCCTGCAGTTCTATTAAGTCCAAACGGAAATAGATGGATTTGTTCATCTGATTTAAGCCATGCTACAGAATTATGGAATAAAACAAATGAATATGCATTTGAAAATTCCCCAACAGGAGATGTATATGCGGATCAATCGCATCCAAATACTCTAGCTTCGTATGCCTTTAGAAGTGTAGGTGGTTTTGATTTGGACAGAATTGTGTTACCACATACAATTCTAAAACACACGATTAGATTTTATTGTGGTAGAACCACTTCTGATCAAGTTTTGAGTACTATTGTTTTCTATAATGATTTAACGAGAGGGACGATGCGTGAATATCCATTTAATAATTCAAATTCATATACTTCACCTACATTTCATGATGTAATAGTATCTCCTCGGATAACGGCTTCCACAAATTGTATAACTAATATTTATGGTAAATCCAGTCAATGCGATTTTGAAAATCCATTTCCTGGTGTCAACACAACTTGTGACGGAAGTTTGCTTTTAGATACAAAAGCTAATATCATTAATTATACTCCTTTCAATTTAAGTGATGATGATTTTTGCAATATTGTTCCCAGTACGTCGCAAGTCAACTCTTTGAATGACCATTCTTATTATGGGGTAGGAAATGGGTCCTATACTGAACATCTACCCATTCCAAACTATGCGTTGGTTAATTCAACTGGAACTAAAAACTATCATGGGGAATACCCTGCAGGTTACTCAGGTGTAAACAGTTTTGGTTTTTTAAATAGATTGGCAAGTTCACCTGTTGTACATCAATATTGGATAGACCAAAATATTTTACTTGATCTAATCAACCCAATTGATAAAGTAATTTTCAACCCTTCTGAAGCTTGGGTTACAGCTAGTGATCTTCGCTTTCCAACTAATTATACTTTCAAAACAATAAGAGCAATCTATCCATACTTACAAGATGTTTTGGCCGAAAATACAGATAAAAATGGAGGCCCGTATGAAGAAAATGATTCCTTTGATCCAAATTATTTAACAAATTTAAATGTTACAACTGATTTATTTAAAGATTTTCATATTGTTGATCCAGCATATCCTTCAGACAATCATAAGTATGCTTCAATCTATCATTTAGATAATGGTGGAAAAATTACAATTGAGCCCTGCGTTCGAATTTTTGATGCTACATTTGAAGTCAATCCTGGATCAGAAATAGCCTTTGAAAATTGGAGTACGAATC
>CAYHCU010000226.1:0-5206 GCA_964355035.1 uncultured Flavobacteriales bacterium
CTGAAAGGAAAAAAGGCAATTTTACGTTCATAGCTAATGCAGTAGGCATCTCGTCACCTTACGCTACTCTTCCTCCAAATTATGCGATCACAGTGTACAATAATTTTTTTTCCGGCTAGGAGGAAGAAAAGGATACCTTCTGCATCAATTTCTTCCTCCCCGCCAACAATGTATTAATTCTTATTCAGCAAAATTGATTTAAATTTATCATCCGTTTTTACTAAACAGAAATAAATTCCATCATTGAATTCTGTTAAGTCAATTGTGATTGTATTTTTACCTGATTGAAGATTTTTAGTGGAGATATTTTTCACAATTCTTCCTGTCACATCAATAATTGAGATAGAAAGATTTTTAGTGTCTGATAAATTCAATTCTAATGTTGTTGAGGAAGAAAACGGATTTGGATAAACATCCACATTTAACCCTGAATGATTTTCAACGATGTCGTTTGACAAGCATAAATTTGTAACAGTGCTACCGGAATTAACCAATGTTGCCGGTAAAGAAATAACCCCTCCGGTAGATGTTAATGTTGGCGGTGCAATAACTTGTGGTAACAGGTTTGAAGTTATAGTTGCAGGAGCACTTTGGTTGCATCCACTATTACCCAGAGAATCTGTTTTGATAAGGTAAACATTTTTCAAACCAACTCCAAAACCAAACATCGACTCACCTGAAACGATGTAGCCTCCATCAAATGTTTGTTGAATTGAGTATCCGATATCATTTTTTGAACCACTGCCTGATGCCCCGTATGTTTTAGACCATTGCAGAATTCCTTGAGCGTTAACTTTTACAACATACACATCATAATCTCCGGATGTACTAAAGCTAAAGGATTTACCACACATAATGTAACCTCCATCAGTAGTTTGTACTACTTCATAACATTCATCTATCATAGCGCCACCATAGAGTTTAGCCCATAGTGTATCGCCAACTGCATTTGTTTTTATCAAACACATATTAGGTCCAAGAGGTCCGAGTGCATCTTCAGAAGTTCCACCAATAATGTAGCCTCCATCCGTAGTTTGTTTGATTGTTACACCAGCTTCCGTTCCACCTTTTCCATACGCTTTAGTCCAAACAACGCCACCAAGAGAGTCTGTTTTAACTAAATAAAAATCTCCACTGCCTGCACCATAAGAATCAATTTGACCGGTCAAAATATAACCACCATCAGAAGTTTGTTGAACAGCGTATCCTATTTCAAGACCGGAACCACCATAAGTTTTCGTCCAAGACAGATTTCCGGCGGCATCTACTTTGACAAGATATGCATCAAAGCCTCCTGCTCCAAAAGCAGGTGTTTGACCGGTTAGGATATAACCACCATCGTTAGTTTGTTGCACGAAAGACCCCCACTCACCCCCAATACCTCCATAAGTTCTTGTCCACATTGTATCTCCGGAAATATTTAATTTAATAAGATACATATCACCTGAAACATCTGCAAAAGAAGAAGCTACGCCGGAAACAATATAACCGCTATCGGTAGTTTGTTGCACACAAAATCCGTATTCATTATCGTTGGCACCACCAAAAGTTTTTGTCCATGTTGTATCTCCCAACTCATTTGTTTTAATAACGAGTATATCGCGACCACCCGAACCAAAACTTGTTGTAGTACCGGCAATAATGTAGCCGTTATCGAATGTTTGACGCACGCTGTTGCCATTATCCATGGCTGTACCACCATAGGCCTTTTGAAATGTAATTTGAGCATTTACGTTGATGAACATAAAAGCAATTAATACTAAAAAGTATAGATTTCTCATTTTTGTGTGTTGTATAGTGTGTGATTAATTTTAATTTACGACAGTAGTTCTCTATTTTTCAATAATTAATTAGCTTAATAGTTTGAGTATTTTCATTAAACTTAATATTGCAGAAATACATTCCACAAATAACATCAACTAAATTCAAATTAACATTATTTTTTCCAGGCAGAAAACTTTTGGTTGAAATTGTTTTTATGGTTCTTCCTGTTACATCAACGATTGAAATGGAAATGTTTTTTGTTTCCGATAAAGAAAATTCCAAAGTGGCTGATGAGCAAACAGGATTCGGAAATATATTAACCGGATTCTCTAACTGCAAATTATCATCTATTGTAACCGGCATGCTATTGTAGTGATAAACCGTCATATTTCTTGAACTAATAGCATACATACTTCCATCACTTGCAAACATCGTTGCTAAGCCGGTACCGCCATAAATATTTGGAGTATCCATCCATATCTGAGTACCGGTATTACTATATTCAACAATTGGCATTTGAATATAAGATGGATTAAATGGATCGAATGATGGGCCGCCTACACCGGTAACAATTACTTCACCTGTTGGCTTTGCCAAAATAGAATGAGGATATTCATCATTATAAGAGGTAGAATCATAAATTGCTGACCAAAGTAATGTTCCGCTGGTGTCCGTTTGAAATGTTACCCAATTAATACCACTGCTACTACCATAACCTATTGCACTAATTCGGTTGTTTACATAAGTCATTCGAGTTGCAAAATTATATGCTCCAAAATCATAATTATATGTCCACAATAGATTGCCTGTTGAACTAAACTTAGTAAGTTTTACATCATAATCCCAGGTAATAGGATTTACCATATAATAAAGGCTACCTAATACATAAACATTTTCATTTTCATCAAATTCAACGTCAGCAGCAAGAGTGCCAATTGCATTCGCAGTCCATAGTAATGTGCCCGTTGTATCCCAAACAAAAACAGGAGCAACATTGGGTGTTCCGCTACTTGTACCTATTACTATTTTATTATTACGAATACGCATACCATTAAAATTTTTAGGGGCATTTATTGCACTCGAATCAGTAAAAATTAAATTTCCGTTAGTATCCATTTTATATAAAAAGGCTCCGTTAACAATTGCAGTTCCTATGTACAAATTACCATTAGCATCAACAACACTACGACAATCAAAAGAAGTCGAGCTATTAATAAGAACAGATATAGGAATTACAGTTCTCCAAAGTAATGTTCCGGATGGACTATATTTTAACGCTACAATTGCCTGTGGATAATCATAAGAACCACTGGAAGAATATAAGTTTCCCACAACAAGTATGTTGTTACTTGAATCACAATTAATCCAATTTGGTTTTTCATAAATGCTATGTATTCCTGAGGAATCTTGAACTTCCCAAAGCAATGTACCGAAAAGATCGTACTTCCTAGTGAATATTTGAGAAGCATAGTTGCCTGTTACAGTTAGGTTGTCGGATGAATCTACAACACTCATAACCGAAGTTTTTCCGTCCGCGCCACTAATCTGCATCCAGTCGAGTGTATATTGTGCAAATAAATTTGTTGTTATCAGAAATACACTTCCCGCAATTAGTAAATATTTTTTCATAAATTTTAACTTTTTATAAGTTTTATGGTTTGAGTGATTTTATTCGAATTAATTTTGCAAAAATACATTCCAATATTCAATTCTGATAAATCAATTGTGATTTTATTTTTTCCTGATGAAAGATCACTCGTTGAAATTATTTTCACTTCACTTCCTACTAAATCAACTATTGTTATTGAAATATTTTTTTTCTCAGACAAATCAAACTCCAGATTTGTTAATGCAGAAAAGGGATTAGGGTAAATGGAAAAACTCATTGTTGCTTGTTCAAGAACAGCTGTGTTGAGGCTATTAAATGTATCATGGAATTTAGCTGCTATCAAATTGGGATCAGGACAACAAGGAACGTATAACAAAGAATCCCATGGAGCAGAACTTTGTGCTGTACCAGTCAGAAAGAAAACGCTGTCATTTGCTAAAGCAAGACCTAAACCTGCATCATCTGAGCCACCACCCATTACCCTTGCATAGTCGATGAGACCATCCGGATCATAGCGAGCAAGAAAACAATGAGTGCTCTGAGTAAAAATTGGCACTGTAATACCATCGAAATTAGCAGCCAAAACATTACCACCAAGAAATCCTGTAATCACAGTATTTCCAAGATTATCTGAGATGATATCCCAAGATTCATCATTTTGGGTACTACCGCCATGACGAAGCCATAGTGGTATTCCGGCATCATTTAATTTCACAGTAATTACTTCATGATCAAAAGCCGTGTATCCATTGAAATACTGCGAACCAAATTTCACAGTATCTCCACTTGCATGACCAGTAAAATAACTATTCTCATGCCCATCAATTGCCAAACCATTTACCCAAGTTCCATTGGTACCACCACCATTTGTTAACCATTGGCAAGTGAACGATGTATCAAGTTTCAATTCAAAAATACTGAAAGCAGAAGAACTTGCTGAAAAACCACCAAGTGAAACAGTGTCATAAAAAGCACCGCTAACATAAATGTTTCCCGATCCAGGTGCAACTTCAATTTCCCTGGCCTCCTGATGTACAGCATTGCCGTTGTTAAGTTGTATGAGATCAGTGAGTGTGCCATCAGGTAAGTAACAAACAAGAATACCTCCATTGTAAGTTAATGTTTGTACACCGAAATCATTTGTTCCATCTACTGTTCCAACCACTACAATGCGCCCTTGATTATCTATGTCAATATCATTGAAGCCCGCTCCTATTCCGGTTCCTCCACCATGTTTCATCCATTGAATGTTCCCATTCAAATCATACTTTGCTATAAAACCGTGACGACTGTTGCCAACATAGGTATAGGAAATTGTATCGAAAGTGATAACGCTATTGGCGAATTGTGTACGAAACGATCCACAAATATATACTGCATCATCAGAAACCTTTATTGCCGATTCCTGAATGTCCACAAAACCAGAGCCTCCAAATGTACGCACCCATTGAACACTTCCGAAAGCACTATACTTAACAAGGCAACCGTCTTCATGAGCCGGAACAAAAAGTCCGGAAAAATAACTGTCGATAGCAAGATGTCCGAGTACATAGCTGTTTTCATTAGCATCTGCATCAACAGCAGTGCCATGTTCATTATTGTGAAAAGGTGTTGAACCGGCATCACGTATCCATTGGATAGACTGTGCATCAGATTTGAATGCATTAGCAATCATCATGATAATTGCTAAGGTTGAAATGTAAAGCGATTTTATCATTTTATTCGCCGCTTTTATATTTTCTCAAAAGTTAAATAGTCAATGCCACCTGACCCTCCACTCACATCTTCTAATTTAATTATGGTTGAACTATTCTGTGTTACATGCCAGTCGCT
>CAYHCU010000227.1:0-5196 GCA_964355035.1 uncultured Flavobacteriales bacterium
ATATTCTGACAGATCCATAATGTAACGATAGAATGATTGCAATCTGGTTTGAACAATCATCAAATATCCTGCGTTAGTCGGGTCGCCTACGTAATCGTCCCAAGCATTTGTCCAATACGAAGTAGAAGTCTGACCGGAAAGTAAGATCGTAAGTAAATAGTCCTTTACGTTTTGCGAAACATCAATCGAATAGAGCAAACTTAATACTTCATCAATCAATAAAACAGGATCACCGGGAAGTGTCAGTGATTCTGTATAAGCAACAGGATCAAAAATCAATGTTGCTCCATTGGCTGTATAACCATTCGAAGACATCCGATCAGAAAACTGATTCCTTCTTGGCAATGAATCAGAGTTGATCCAGATTTCATGATACAATGGCTGTTGATAATAAGCTTGCCATCCGGCTACACTTGGTGGATCGCCTGCGTCCTGCGACATTGAAGAAGCCTGACTTCTTACTTTGTCCCAAGCTGAATATTGGCCGGCAAGATTTGAAGAGTCGGGAAATACCACGTTGAAATCGCGACAAAGGCCGACAGCAAAATCAATTGGGCTTTTTATAATACATCCCCGATTCAATTGATCGAAGAAATGTTCGCTTTTTAGAAGAGCCGAAAGTGTTGGAATAATTTCATAGCTATTGGTTCTGAAAATCTGCGCTAACGGAACAATAACATTCGCTTCTGTAGCTGCATCGATTTCGTAGTAAACAAAGAAACGATATAGCCTTCGACAAACATTCAAAGCAACTTCGTCCTTCGCAAATATCATATTCAACAGATCATCTAATTCTAAACCACCATTTGCACCTGATTGTCCTGTGATGGTTGTATTGCCATAAAATGCAGAAAATAATTTATCAGTTACGTCGTGTTTTGTGGGATCAAAGAGAGAATTGAAACCATTTGCAGAGGTTAATCCACCGACAAGATCAGTCTTCCAACCTGTCAATACACGGGCAGCAGCTTTTACATCATCTTCTGTATAGGGAGGAAATCCACTTGCATCTTTACCAATTGTAAAAAGCTCCTGCAATTCCCTTCCATAATTTTCATTCGGAGCGATATTGGTATTCTTATCGCCGTTCAGATATTTCAACATGGCAGTATTGATGGTAATCTCACGCGTCAATGTTTTAAAATTCCCCAAAGCATTCGCACGAAGCAATTCATTGTATTTATAAACGAAGGTTGACACCGTTACAATATCAAATTCAAGTGCAAAATGATTCGATAAAAAAAGCACCATTTTCTCACGGATACTTCTGGCTTGATCTAACATTTGGGATATCCACCAGGCTTTCAAACTTTTCTTTCGTGAAGTATACGTGTAAACTGTTCCATTATTTGTATCGGCAGTTCCAGGCCAAGGCAAACCTGCAGCACAATTTGGGTCAGTAATAACAGAACTGTAATTGTTGACTGGAGGTGCCGGGGCTATAAATGCAGGATGGTTTATCAGCTCCAACAAAGTATCAACAGAATCGTTCATTGAGAGCGACAGAAAGAAATCGACATCGCTTTTTTTCGCGCCGAATTGAGCTCTCTTCAATAAATGCCGAACTTCATTGATCGTCCAACCACCTGAATACGGTGTTAGACCCGATTGCGTACGATAAAGGTGAGAAAAATCCTGACCATTTGCCGGTCGCTCTGTTTCCAGAGTTAAAAATTCGCGTCTGTCCATGGGTAAGTATTTTTGTTAAGACTGAGACTGTAAGATATAGTTTAATTCCGGAGACCAAATAAATTTTTGAAATTTTTTTACGATTAGTATATCTGTATCTCATCCACCATCAACCAGGAATCATCCCCTGCTCCTACTGCACCGGCAACAATTTTTCCTGCTGTAGCAGCGATCACACGCACATATCGAGTTTCCTTTTTGGCAAATTTAATTGTTAGTTGACGACTTGTTTTTTTTATTTCTGATGCAGATAATTTACCAACACTTACAAAATCGATATTATTGTCACTCACAAGAACTTCAATTGAGGAAGGAGGATAAATCCAACTTAAAGAGTCACTTAAAACATCTAAATTCACTTGAGAAATTTGCCGCACTATTCCTAAATCTATAGTCGCATTCAGACCTGTTTTCTTAAAGCCCAGCCAATCTTTTCCGTTCCATGGAAGGTTTCCTAATAACCCATCAACTAAAGCAAATCCGCCACCATGGCTGTATTCTTCATCAGGTTGATCCTTCAAAATGATTTCTTTACCTGTTGCTGAATTTACCAAAAACCGTTGCGAGAATATTTTTCCTTTCATCTGCGGGCCTTCGAAGAGTGCAGCTTTAAACATCATTGACTGATCGAAACTAATTTTTGTGATATAGATAGGAGAAGCAAATGTAGGATCCGACATATTCGTTGTGTAATGAATTTTCCCATCAGGAAAAGAAGAAAGTAATTCAACACCAATCCCTCTGTCGCCACTGGGCGAAACACGTGCACTGATGTCATAAAATGCTTTCGAATAATTTACACCTAAAAAAGAAAGCATTTTGGTATGCAATGAAAGCCGGGAAATAAATGAATTGTAATCCTTTTTATCTTTCGCTGTCCAGGCAACTTCGGCTATGGCTGCCATTCTTGGCATTGTCATGTATTCAACTTTACTCCAATCCGTCATGTATTCTGTCCATACATTACCTTGTGTTCCTAAAATGTATTTTGCTTCATCAGCTGTTAATACATCAGCAACAGGCTCGAAACGATAAACCATTTCCAAAGGCAAATAACCTCCAATTGCTAATGGCTCCGTAACATTTTTTGATTGATAATAATCGAAATAACAATAAGCTGTCGGTGTCATTACAACATCATGATACTGTTGAGCGGCAAGTACTCCTCCGGCATATCCCCTCCATGACATAATTGTTGCATCCTCTGCAATTCCGCCTTCCAGTATCTCATCCCAACCGATTAATTTTTTATTTTTCGTCTGAAGAAATTTCCCGATTCGCTGAACAAAATAACTCTGTAATTTATGTTCGTCTTTAATTCCTTGTTGCTTCATCAACTCCTGACAAAACTCGCTTTCTTGCCATCTGTCTTTCGGACATTCATCGCCGCCGATATGAATATATTTTCCGGGAAAAAGATCACACACTTCTGTTAAAACATCTTGCAGAAAATTAAATGTAATCTCCGACGGACAATACACATCTTTAAAAACTCCCCAAGTCCGACCAACTTCAAACGGTCCGGGTGTGCATGCAAGCATAGGATAAGCAGCAAGTGCAGCCAAAGCATGTCCGGGCATTTCAATTTCGGGAACGATGGTAATGTGACGGGTATTTGCATACGAAATTACGTCACGAATTTCATCTTGTGTATAAAAGCCACCATAACGAATCGTATCATACCGCTCCGGGTTTTCTCCATAATGACCGATTAAAGTTCCATTGCGAAAAGCGCTGACAGAAGTTAACTTTGGATATTTTTTTATTTCAATTCTCCAACCTTGATCATCGGTTAAATGCCAATGAAAAACATTCATCTTATACATTGCAAGATAGTCAAGATATTTTTTTACTTCCTTCACACCAAAAAAATGACGGCAGACATCTAAGTGCATTCCACGCCATGAGAAGCGCGGCTCATCTTCTATTTTTACAGCAGATATTTTAAATTTTGTCGTTTTGCCGGCAGGTAATAACTGAATTAAAGTTTGAATTCCATAAAACACTCCTGCTCCGTCTCCTCCTTCAATTTGAACATGCATAGAATCAATCGTAAGAGTATAAGCATCCGGCTTTAAGTGATGGTTTCTTTTTACAGTTACCGCCCGTTTCTTTTTTTCTCCAATAGCAGATTTAAGGTTGACGCCATAATGATCAGCAATGTACGATTGAAGAAAATTCAAATCAACCATTGCTTCCTCTGACTCACTGTACAAAATAGTGTTCTCATTAATTTCAAAATACCCCTGGCCGCTTTCCATTTTTAGTGGAAGTGGAATTACCGGCAATGAAACTAGTTTTTGTGCCATGACATTGTTTGTTACAATTGCAAGTACAATGAGAATAAAGAATACTTTTTTCATTTTTCTTTTTAAAATAAATTTACGCGATAATTATTAGTTCATTCCATGCCAATGAAGCTGCACCTAATAGGGCGGCATCATTTTCAGGAAGTCCCGACGGGAGGATACTGATTTTATTTTTGTAGATGTTCAATAAATTATTCTCGAAACTATTTCTTGTTGGTGCAAATATAAACTCACCGGCATTTGCTAATCCACCGAAAAGAAAAAACGCTTTCGGGCTGGTATAAACAACACTATTTGCCAATGCAAATCCGAGTAATTCTCCTGTATATTTAAAACTTAATAGAGCAGCTTTTTCTCCTTCTTTCGCTCGTTCAAAAACAAATTTCGAGTCTATTTTAGATACATCCGTATTTAAATTATTCTCCGGATCAATTTCAGTAAGTTCTTCTAAATATGTTTTCACTAAACCGGTAGCGCTACAATATTGTTCCAAACATCCTTCTCTGCCACAACCACATTTTCTTCCATTTTGAATAACAATAGCATGACCAATTTCACCTGCGAAGCCATCATGTCCATAAATTAAATTTCCGTTAACGACAATTCCGCTTCCTAAGCCTGTACCAAGTGTGATAAAAATAAAATCTCTGATTTCCTTTGCAGCACCAAAATACATTTCTCCTAGCGCAGCTGCATTAGCATCGTTGGTAAGAAATGCCGGCACTTTCATTTGCTCAGAAAACATTTCTGCAACAGGAATAATTCCGTACCAATTCATATTTGGAGCGAATTCAACAGTACCGTTGAAATAGTTTCCATTTGGTGCACCAATTCCAATTCCAATCAGGTCGTTTTCCCTTCCTAAAGTTATCAATGAAGATTTTAGTTCAGCACAAACACGATTGATAAGCACGTTGGGATCAGAGGAATTCCCGGTTGGTACAGAGCCTTTGAAAATGATGCCGCCCTCTCGATCAACAAAAGCAAAAGCTGTGTTTGTTCCTCCAATATCGATTCCGGCGCAGAAAGGTTGACTCATGGTATAATTTGTAGCGACGAATGTAGAAAATTGTTTTGATTTTTAGGTATCTGTATTAAAAGTTGGGGAGTGATTTAATTTGCGAGAATGTGCAAAGTTTTGTTTACTGCTATTAAAGGTGAATCCAAATAGGTATTTGCGAGCCGCCGTACCTAGAGA
>CAYHCU010000228.1:0-5133 GCA_964355035.1 uncultured Flavobacteriales bacterium
GACCCCAAGGCACAACCAGGTGTGTCGGAAGGCAAAGCTGATTACAACTTTGATTCATTATTTATTCCTTTCCGCTGTGTTGCCGCCGGCATTGAAAATAAAAAAAGAGTTGTGTTTAAAGATGGTGATTTAGCAACTGCAGTTAGGGCATCTTCAGCTTACCCATTTTATTTCAAGCCCTTACTTTATAATGAAACAATCTTGTACGATGGAGGAATGTACAACAACTTTCCTGCTGATGTTATCTTAAAAGAATTCCAACCGGACATAATTATCGGTTCAAATGCTTCCGGAAAAACAACTCCAACTACTGAAGGAAACATTATTTCTCAAATTAGAGCAATGATGACTACACCAACGAGTTTTTCTGTTCTCTGTGAAAACGGAATTTTAGTTGAATCAAATACCGATCGCTTTGGCCTTTTTGACTTTTCAAGAATAACTGAAATAATAGCAGAAGGATACGAATCCGGTAAAAGAGAAATTGCTCAAATGAAATGGAATATTCCTCGACAACAAGATAAATCACAACTCAACGAAAAAAGAAAAGTTTACAGAAATTCGCTACCTCAAATAAAAATAGATCAAGTAACAATAGTAGGTGTAAATTCAGGTCAGGCTGATTACGTTAAAAATATTATTAAACGAGGCTTAGATCCTATTCCACTTTCACGATTGAAATCACAATATTTTCAAGTCGTGTCTGATCCGAATATTAAATCAATTTACCCATTACTAAAATTTAATAAAGAAACCGGATACTATGATTTAACAATTACCTTGAAAAGGGAAAAAGATCTTATCACTCAATTTGGAGGAAACATATCAACAAAGCCGGTCAGTATGGCATTCGTTGGCTTTCAATATAATATTTGGAACAGAAACTCCTATAACTTCAGCGGCAACTTTTACTTTGGAAAATTATATACAAGTGGACAAATTAGAATTCGATTAGATTCACCTCGCAAATTCCCGTTCTTCATTGAAGCAGAAGCAACTGTCAACCAATATGATTTCTTTCGAAGTAGCAATAATTCCTTCTTTACTGAACAAAAACCATCTTATATTTTAAAATCAGACAATCTTTACGGATTAAACATTGGATTTCCTTCCCGAAATAAGGGAAAAATTATTCTGAATGGTTCCTGGATACGTATTTCAGATGACTATTATCAAACAAAAGATTTTCTAGCAAAAGATACTGCTGACAATTCTTTGATGCGTGGTCCTACCGGTTCAATTTTATTCGAAGTAAATACTCTCAACAAAAAAGAGTATCCAAATCAAGGAACTTTCTTCAGCGCAAAGTTGCAATATGTAAATGTAAATGAATTTACAATTCCCGGCTCTACTTCGATTGACAGATCCATTCAACGTGATTACCATGACTGGTTTCAATTTAAAGTTGAATATGAAAATTACTTTAAGCGCATCGGAAGATTGAAATTAGGATTTTACGGAGAATTGGTTATTTCAAACATGAGATTCTTTGCGAATTACACAAGTACAGTTCTAAATAGTCCCAGTTTTAGCCCAATACAAGAGTTAAAGACAATTTATCTTCCTTCACTTCATGCTCACAACTTTGCAGCAATCGGAATAAAGAATGTTTTTAGTATTCGAAATAACGTTGACTTAAGAATTGAGGCGTATGCATTCCAACCTTATCAGGAACTTTTTGAAACTGACAATAAGAAAACTATTTATGGCAAAGAACTAAGTATACGAAACTATATGGGCAGCGCAGGACTAGTTTTTCATTCTCCTCTTGGGCCAGTCGCTTTTATATTAAATTATGCAGATATGAGAACACAATCTTTTTCTTTTCTATTTCATTTGGGATATTTTATTTTTAACAAAAATGCAGTAAACTAAAAATTTGATTTATTGTTTTAATAAACTAAAAAAAAATGAAAACGTTTATATTAACTATCTTAATGATGACACACTCTGCTACTTCTGTCTATGACTTTAAAGTAATAAGTATTGATGACAAAATCGTCGACCTTTCTATTTATAGAGGTAAAAAAATTCTTATTGTCAATACTGCTTCAGAATGTGGCTTTACCTACCAATATGAAGGATTGCAATCGTTGTATGCGAAGTACAAAGACAAGCTGGTAATTATTGGTTTCCCTTCAAATAATTTTGGTGGTCAGGAGCCAGGAAGCAATACTGAAATCAAGGGATTCTGCAGTAAAAACTATGGCGTTGAGTTTCCAATGATGGGGAAAATTTCAGTTGTCGGCGACGACATTTCGCCCCTTTTTAAATGGCTAACGGAACAACCAAATCCTGATTTCACCGGAGCAATAAAATGGAATTTCGAAAAGATTCTATTAGATGAAAACGGCAAAGTTGTTCATAGATTTCGGTCTAAAACAACACCTTTGAGTAATGAGATTGTTTCTGCAATTGACAAGTAAAATGGATAGGTAGTTTCACTCAATTGAACACGTATAAATGCTCCATTTACTAATCAATAATCTATTTTCGGCTAATTTCAAAATGAATTTTAGATTATTTTTATTTTGAGACTTCGTTTTTCTCGAAATTTTACCTAACATTACGTCTGATTGCGGTTTTTAGTACTTCTGCGAAATAAGTACTAGTGAAAATCAACGCACTTATTATATGGAACAAACTTACTTGTACTATCCTGCGAGAAAAGTGCATCGAATCCTTTCTTCTTTTGAAGCCGGAAAAAAGGGGTTTCGTGTGGTGTTCTCTGATCCTGAAGAATTGAGTATCGTCTTTAGAAAAGAAAATATGTTCGCTCGAAAAAAATTTTTCGAAGTAAAAGTTTCAAATACTGACGAAGAAAATATTTCTTGTGTAAGCGTTTCTCAGATTTACACTACCCAACCTGACATAGCAGTTGAAGAGGATTTGATACAAGTAATTTTGAAAGCATTCTAACCTTTCAATCCAGCTTCTCAAAAAATGTTGTTCAAAAAAAGATTACGCCTGAGCTGTAGGACCTCCGAAATTCATTGGTAAGCCTATAGATTCAGTTTGCTTAATAGCACCGTGGACAGCTTCATATTTTTGAATATTCTCTGCTAAAGCACCCATTAACCGCTTTGCATGTTGAGGTGTCAAAAGTATTCTCGATTTTACTTTCGCTTTTGGCACTCCCGGCATCACCTTAACAAAGTCAATTACAAATTCACTTGTGCTATGAGTAATGATAGCCAAGTTCGAATAGATACCATCCGCTATTTCTTCTGTTAACTCAATATTGAGTTGGTTCTGATTTTGATTTTCGTCCATGAGCTGTTATTCTTTTACCCTACTAAATTACAAAAAAATAGTTGTGCTCTAGAAAGAAAGTTAAAATAACAATCCGCCTAAAATGAGCGGATTTTTATTTTATTTTCTAACGAGAATTATTGATGCTCGCTAACGTCTTCTTGCTTCGAAGCCATCAATAAGTCATATTCTTCCTGAGATCCTACAATCAAACGATCATATTCACGTAAGCCTGTACCGGCAGGAATCGAGTGACCTACAATTACATTCTCTTTCAATCCTAGAAGATCATCAATCTTACCATTTACAGCTGCTTCGTTTAGAACCTTCGTCGTTTCCTGGAAGGATGCTGCAGAAATCCAGCTCTTTGTGTGCAAGGATGCTTGAGTGATCCCTTGAAGCACCGGAGATGATGTAGCGGCAATTGCATCACGAGCTTCAATAGGACGTAAATCTTTACGTTTCAATATTGAATTCTCTTCACGCAACTTCCGAAGTGAAATAATTTGACCAGTTTTTAATTCTGATGAATCGCCCGGATCTAGAACAACTACTTTGTCCATGATCACATCGTTTTCTTTAATGAAGTCTACACGATCAACAAATTCTCTTTCAAGGAACATTGTATCACCCGGATCTTCTATAATTACTTTACGCATCATCTGACGAACAATAACTTCAAAATGTTTGTCATTGATTTTTACACCTTGCAAACGGTATACTTCCTGTACCTCATTTACGAGATACTCTTGAACCATACTTGGTCCTTTTATAGAAAGAATATCGCTAGGTGTAATTGCACCATCAGATAAAGGATCGCCTGCTTTAATAAAATCATTATCCTGTACAAGGATATGTTTAGAAAGAGGAACCAAATATTTTTTCACTTCACCATCGCGGGAAGTAATGATCACCTCACGGTTACCACGTTTAATTCCACCATAAGAAACAATACCATCGATTTCAGATACCACTGCAGGGTTACTAGGATTACGAGCTTCGAATAATTCCGTTACGCGTGGAAGTCCACCTGTGATATCACCTGATTTTCCTGTTGTCCGAGGAATTTTAACCAAGATATCACCTGATTGAAGCTTCTGTCCTTTGGTCACCATGACGTGAGCTCCAACAGGAATGTTGTATCCTTTAATTAGCTCCTTCTTTTCATCAAGGATGCGGATAGCAGGATTCTTTGTCTTATCCCGAGTTTCAATAATCACTTTCTCTTTGTAACCAGTTTGTTCATCTGATTCTTCACGGAAAGTAATTCCTTCTTCTACATGCTCAAAATCAACCTTACCTGCAAACTCGGAAAGGATAACAGCGTTGAACGGATCCCAGTCACAAATGACATCGCCTTTTTCAACCTTTACTTTATCTTTCTGATATAATTTAGCACCCTAAGGAATATTTGCAGTCATTAAAACTATTCCGGTATTGGGATCCACTACGCGGAATTCGCCTGAACGACCAATTACCACTTCGTAAGTCTTATTACCTTCTTTATAGTTCACCGTTTTCACTTCTTCAAGTTCAATACGTCCGCTGAATTTTGCTTTAATTTCAGACTCAGATGCGCCTTTTTGGGCAACACCACCGACGTGGAAAGTACGGAGGGTAAGCTGTGTTCCCGGCTCACGAATTGATTGTGCAGCAATTACACCAACGGCTTCACCTTTCTGGACCATGCTCCCGGTTGCAAGATTACGGCCGTAGCATTTGGCACAAACACCTTTTTTCGATTCACAGGTTAAGACCGAACGAATTTCGACGCCTTCAAGCGGCGAACTGTCAATGATCTGCGCAAGATCTTCGGTAATTTCGTTCCCGGCCGGAATGATCAGATCAGGATCCGGCGGCGATTGCCTCATGCCATAGAGC
>CAYHCU010000229.1:0-2207 GCA_964355035.1 uncultured Flavobacteriales bacterium
ATTAACCGACTTGAAAGCACCCCTAAAAACAGTCAACCTTTTTCAGGACGAGACATGTCAAGAATTGTAACCCGAAGAGTTGCATTGATTCCGGTAGGACATGAATTAAAAATATAATATTTGTTTTGGGTGCAGCCATCATTATCGGGAAAGGGAACTATGGCAATTTCCGGTGTATCGTAAACTTGGTGCCCAATGATATTACCAATACTCAAATGCGATTGATTATAAATATCCGGTTGTGAAACATTAAATTGAATCTGAGAAGAATTGTCACTCTTGTAAATTCCATTCGCTGCTCCACCATTCGAACCACCCACAAAACTCAGTGGCGTGACAACCGGAACAGGCACATCCACTTGGACTTGCTGTCTTGCAAAATACCAGGTCTTCAATTGTCCATGAGCATTATCAATCAGAAATGACAACGTGATGCAATAGGCTAAAATGATTTTTCGTTTTTTCATTGATTGATATTTTAAGGGGTTAAAATAAATTTTATAGTCTGTGAATATTTCTCATTGGTAAAAAGTGAAATGAAATACACTCCGGGTTTTATTCCAATTAAATCGATTTCAGTTGAGATGCTTTCCAAATATCCGGCTCTGACCATTGAGCCTGAAGCATCATGAATTTGGTATTCAATAAATTGAAAATTATTTTCTGAACCACAGCTTAGTTGAATTTTGTTCCGTGCAGGATTAGGATATACGACAAAAGAATTCTTGGAATAAACTGGGTTAATAAAATTGAGTAAATTTCCGGAACTGTCTACTTTTACAAGATACGCTACTCCAACAACATCATCTGTTGATCCAGATAAGATGAACCCGCCATCAGCCGTTAGTGCCAATGAATACGTCTGCTCACTATGTATTGGTTGCCCAAATCGTCTAGTCCATAGGGTATCACCAAAAGCATCCGTTTCTGCCAAAAAGGCATCATACATGTTCCCCAAACCTAGGATAGTTCCGGAAATAACAAATCTGCCATCTGACAAAACTTCAAGCCCACTTGCAAAATTTTCCACACCTTGTTTCAATCTTTTATCCCATAACAAATTTCCGACAGAATCGTATTTCATTAAATAAATGTCGTTGTGCCCGGCGACGGTATCCCAACTGGTACCTGCTACAATAAAACCACCATCAGAAGTTTGTTTCCCTCCAGCACCAAAATCTAAGTTTGTAAATCCAAAGGTCCTTGTCCAAAGGGTATCACCATTCAAATCGGTTCTAATTATATAGAAGTCTCCGATCTGGACATTGAAACTTGAAGTTTGACCAACAATTAGATATCCTGAATCTAAATTCTGTGAAATAGAAAAACCCAAATCTGATTGAGATCCGCCATAAGTTTTGATCCATAATGTATCACCTGCAGAATTCAGTTTGACCAAACTAACATCATCAAACCCATGGCCTATAGTATTTGTATTCCCGGTTAAGGCGAAACCACCATCAAAAGTTTTTGTACTAGCCCTAACGAAATTTCTGCCAGATCCCAATTCTATATTCTTAGTAAAAACCGTATCTCCATTATTATCTAGCTTCAAAATCCAAATGTCAGATTGAGTTGCGGACACTAGGTTCTTGATTCCAAAAACAAAATAATTAGAATCAGCAGTTACTTCCATTGTGATGGCACCATCAGTACTAGGTCCACCATACGTTCTAGCCCATACTACATTTCCATATTCGTCTGTTTTAACAATTTCGGCATCCTGTGCACTTGATAAGTTATAACTACTGCCACAGAAAACGTAACCTCCATCAAATGTTTGCTTAACAGAGTTCGCATAATAAAATCCGAGCGTGTCATAATTTCTTTCAAACATTATTTGACAGAAAGAAGAGGAGAAAGAAGAAATAAAAAGTATAAAAAGTAAAATTGCTTTTTTCATAAATGGTCTTGTTAATTGAAAGGGTAAATAATATTCTTGAAATGTATTTAATATTCTCGGATAAAAAATGTTTTGAAATTAAATTAACATTTTATGGAACGAGAGTGATCAATTGGTATAATTTTAAAATAGCAGCAGCTTGAAAGTTTAACTTATGTTGTTTTCCTTTGAAGTTCAAAGTTGCTCCCTCGCCCGAGAGACAGCCGCGGAAATGGAATGGTCTAAAAAATAGATTTTAAGCGGAAAAAAGTGTTTATGCCGGTAAACCTTTGCCGTTCATTCTCCATTCTCCATTCTCCATTCT
>CAYHCU010000229.1:2307-5132 GCA_964355035.1 uncultured Flavobacteriales bacterium
TCCATTCTCCTCTTGTCTTTCCCCCTCAGAATCACTACCTTCGCGCCCCCATAAAGGAAGAAAATACATGATTGCAGCATCAAATATCTCATTACGTTACGGAAAGCGGATTTTATTCGACGACGTTAACATCAAATTTACTCCGGGCAACTGTTACGGGGTAATTGGCGCGAACGGAGCCGGAAAATCCACTTTTTTGAAAATTTTATCGGGGGAAATCGAGCCGGCAACGGGCCAGATTTCAATTACACCGGGTGAACGGATGAGTGTTTTAAGCCAGAATCACTTCGAATTCGACGATAAAAATGTGCTCGACACAGTTTTGATTGGCAACAAAAAACTTTGGGAAGTGAAGCATGAAAAAGATGCTCTGTATGCCAAAGAAGATTTCAATGATGATGATGGGCACCGCGCAGCAGAATTGGAGCATATGTTTTCAGAAATGAACGGCTGGGATGCAGAAAGTAATGCTGCCAGTTTGTTGAGTAGTCTTGGTGTGAAGGAAGAAATGCACGCAACATTGCTAGGCGAGTTGAGTGGAAAAGAAAAAGTTCGTGTGCTTTTGGCACAAGCACTTTTTGGAAATCCTGATATCTTATTATTAGATGAGCCAACGAACGATTTAGATGTCGATACAATTTCATGGTTGGAAAATTTCCTGGCTGATTTTCAGAATACAGTAATCGTTGTGTCTCACGATCGTCACTTCTTAGATGCAGTGTGTACTCACGTTGCCGATATCGATTTCAATAAAATCAAACTTTATTCAGGAAACTATACTTTCTGGTATGAGTCAAGTCAGTTAGCGTTACGTCAGCGTTCCGATCAGAATAAAAAAGTGGAAGACAAACGAAAAGAGTTACAAGATTTCGTTGAACGCTTTAGTGCGAACGCTTCGAAATCCAGACAAGCCACCAGCCGAAAGAAACTTTTGGAGAAATTAGTAATTGATGACATACAAGCATCGACAAGAAAGTATCCCGGAATAATTTTTAAAGCTGAACGTGATTGTGGCGATCAACTTTTAATGGTTGAACATCTTTCGAAAAATTATCCTGATGGCTCAACACTTTTCAGTGATGTTACTTTTACATTGAACAAAGGAGATAAGGTTGCAGTCATTTCCCGAGACCACACAGCCATCTCAACTTTTTTCGCCGTTCTGAATGGAGAAGATACACAAGATAGCGGGACATTTACATGGGGAACAACAATTACTCGTTCGTATTTACCGAACGATAATTCCAAATATTTCTCCGGTGATTATAATTTGATCGATTGGTTGCGTCAATATTCAAAAGATAAAGACGAAACACATATTCGTGGATTTTTGGGAAGAATGCTTTTTAGCGGAGAAGAATCGTTGAAGCAATCAAATGTTTTATCGGGAGGAGAAAAAGTTCGTTGTATGGTTTCGCGAATGATGTTAACCAATGCAAACTGTTTAATTCTTGATGAGCCTACGAATCACTTAGATCTGGAATCCATCACTGCCTTCAACAATGCATTAAAAGACTGGAAGCACGTTGCTCTTTTTACGTCTCATGATCATGAATTCATGCATACAGTAGCAAACAGAATTATCGAGTTAACGCCAAACGGCATCATCGACAAATCTATGACCTATGATGAATACCTTGTCGACGAAAGAGTGAAAGAGATGCGGGAGAAGATGTATGGCGGGGTGATGGTTTAATCTAAATGATGAATGATAAATTATAAATGATGAATAAGGGCTGTCATTTATCATTTATCATTCAACATTCATCATTCATAACTCATCATTAGTATTTACTCACCAATTACCAACCAAATGAAACAATCAATTCTAGCCTTCGCTCTTGCGACTTTTTTCTTTTCCTGTACAAGTAAAAAGGAATCGGTAAAAGAAAACGTGAATGCTTCATTAGATAGCATTTTGCATGACTATTATGAAGAGCGATTAGCGTTTTTTCCGCTTGAGGCTACAGCAATTGCAGACGATCGGTATAATGATAAATTGCCGGTAGACATAAGCGATTCCTATCGCGAGAAGTTAGCAGGATTTTACAAAAAATATGCTGGATTGTTTGAGAACATCGATCGTGAGAAATTAAGTGGCCAATCGATTTTAAGTTTTGACATCATGAATTACGAAATAGACATGCAACAAAAAGCATTGCAATTTCATGATAATCTGATGCCGGTGAATCAATTTTCAAGCATGCATATAACTTTTCCGCTACTTGGATCAGGTTCCGGAAACCAACCTTTCAAAACGGTAAAAGATTACGATAATTTTTTGGGACGCATTCATGATTTCACATCCTATGTTGATACTACCATTAGCAACATGCGTCGCGGTATGGAGATGAAAATCGTTCAGCCAAAATCGTTGATGGCGAAAGTCCTTCCTCAATTACAGGGAATCATTGTAAAAGATCCGATGCAAAGTGTTTTTGCCGGACCGATTAAAAACTTCCCATCAAGTTTCAATGCTGAAGATAAAAAGAGATTGACGGCACTTTACATAAAAGCAATTTCAACGGAGATAGTTCCTTCGTATGAAAAGCTATATACGTTCATCAAGAATGAGTATATGCCTGTTTGCAGAACGACTTCCGGCATATCAGATGTTCCCGGAGGAAAAGAACTTCATGCCTTTCTAGCTAAATCATGGACAACAACAGATTTAACGACTGACGAAATTTATGCAATCGGTGAAAAAGAAGTTGCTCGTATTCATAGCGAAATGGAGCGCATTAAAACAGAGACTGGTTTTAAAGGGACGCTAAAAGAGTTTTTCCATTTCATTCATACCGACAAACAATTCATGCCATTCAAAC
>CAYHCU010000230.1:0-5109 GCA_964355035.1 uncultured Flavobacteriales bacterium
ACTATCCACTATCCACTATCCACTATCCACTATCCACTATCCACTATCCATTATCTACTATCCATTATCCATTATCCATTATCCACTATCAATTATCCACTATCCACTATCCACTATCCATTAAATTGATTTATTCACATCAATAAAGTTTTCAAGCTAATTAAGCTATATCTTTGTACTTCTAAAAACTTAAAACAATGGCATTCGAACTACCCAACCTTCCTTACGCATTTAATGCGTTAGAGCCACATATTGATGCACGCACGATGGAAATCCATCACGGCAAACATCATCAGGCTTATGTTACAAATCTTAATGCTGCTACCGCAGGTACTGATGCAGAAAAATTAAGTATCGAAGATATTTGTAAAAACATTTCAAAATATCCAATGCCCGTCAGAAATAACGGTGGTGGACATTTCAATCACTCACTTTTCTGGACAGTCATGAAGCAGAATGGCGGAGGTAATCCTACTGGTGCTGTTGCTGAAGCGATCACTGCAGCTTTTGGTACCTTCGATGAGTTCAAAGCCAAATTCAATACTGCAGGAGCTACTCGTTTTGGAAGCGGTTGGGCTTGGTTAGTAGTTGGCGCAGATAAAAAATTGGTTGTTTCTTCTACACCAAATCAAGACAACCCTTTAATGGACATTGCCGAAGTAAAAGGAATTCCAATTTTAGGTTGTGATGTGTGGGAACATGCATATTACCTGAATTACCAAAATCGTCGGCCTGATTATATGGCTGCTTGGTGGAGTCTCATCAATTGGGACGAAGTTAATCGCCGCTTTGCAGCAGCGAAATAAGCGCTTAAAAAAATTAAGAAAGGCTCTACATTGTAGGGCCTTTTTTGGCTCTTGTTGAGTAATAAAACGATTACTTAACTACTACCAAACAATTCTTCAGATAATTATTTCCTGAAACAGAAATTGAATAAATTCCTGCTGGCAAATATCCTTCACAGGATCCCGAGAGTTGATAAATTTGATGCTGTGTATCGGGATAAATAAAACCGGAATGAATCAAACGACCCATGTCATCTGAAATCGTTATCATAAGAATTTGCCCTTCCATTCCATCTATCTTCATCTGAATATTATCAGTGGTTGCCGGATTTGGAAAAACTTGCGTACTCTGTTGAGTGTTACTATTGAATTCAACTTTCTTTAAATCAGAAGTGAAAATCTTTCCGTCAAAATCTGTTTGTTTTAATCTGTAATACGAAATACCTTGATAAGGAAGTTCATCTGCAAATGAATAATTGGTAGTGATAGTGGTATTTCCCGAACCTTTAACATCTTTCACTTTTTCAAAATCCAAATTGTTAATTGTCCTTTCCAATGTAAAATAGTCGCTATTTATTTCTGTTGCTGTTGACCAAAGTAAATCCACATGATCGCCATTTGCAATGGCATTGAAACTGATTAACTCTACCGGAAGTGGATTTGCTGAACTAGTTGAAACAATGGCGAAAGCACCAAATGAACTCATAGGTGCCAATGAAACAACAGTTCCTGCATTTGCATTTCCTGTTGTTCCTCCATTGCCATGATCTTTCCAAATCGATAATGCATTATCCCAATATCCTACTTCCAGATCAGCAGGAACAGCAACACCACAATTCACGCTATTCCAACTTAAAGTAACTGATATAGAACTAGTGCCTGCTGTTCTGTTTAATGTCCAGAATTCACAACGACTCACATGATCAATTGATGGATCATGATTTGTTACATCATAGTATTGATTCGGATCTTGTGTAAAGTATTCCCCGACGAAGCGATCTGTAACTTGTGAAGGAGCAGAAATTTCAAGTGGTCGATATAAACCACTTTTTCCTATAGGAAATACAAAAATTTCGCTTCCTGTTTTTAAAACCGGCCCATTTACATAACCCGAATCAGACGCTCCAATAACGGTTGAGGAATTTGCAAATTCAATTGTGTGGTTAGAAGCTGAGTAGATAATTCCCTTATTGAAACTCAAATTATTCGTCACTTTAAAATGAGGAACAGAAAGTGTTAGTGAAGAATTCTGTATGTTAAAATTGAAAAAAGTCATCGTATCCGTTCCGCTTATTTCCTGGGTTGCTCCGTTAAACAAAACAAGGGTGCCATTATTCTGAAACCCGCTTCCTGTTGAATTATTAATCCAATTCCCTTTAACAGATATTTTTCCGCCGGTAGTAAAATTGGAAATTAATCCACCATTATTGCAAGTGTAATTTCCGCTTGTTCCTTCTAAAATTATATTCGAGCCGTTTGTTAATACAATATTGCTACCTTGATTTATTAATCCTTGAGCACTGTTTGTATTTGGGAAGATAATATAAAACAGAGAAAGACTTATCATTAGAATTTGTTTTTTCATCCTTTCGTTTTTTAGTAAATAATTTACTTTACAAACTCATAATGACTTCCAACTGCGTCTTTTTCATAATGAATGTCAAATTGCAAGCCGGGAATATTGGATGAAGTATTTGTTGTTGCATCGTAACGGTAAATTTTTATTTGAAGAATAGAACTAATTGTCTTACCTGTTCCGTCAATGCCGGGAAAGCCACTTATCTGGTGCATATTCCCACTAGCATACGTTTTTACATATGGAGTACCTCCCACATCTGTTGTATTGATAGTGGTCCATGATCCTGAAATTGTACCACTAGCGTTTGTCCATTTGTAGAGCATTCTATAATTGATGTAATCCGGTGGTGTAGGATTGGCAAATCCCTGCTGCCAATGAATGTGTGGATAAATAGTACTTCCTTCTTTCCATCCATGCGGCATTTGTGCCATAATATAAATCTCTTTTGTGGCATCACGAGAGGGTAGTGTAAGGGTTACAGTCGTATTATCAAAAGTTACATTTTGACTTTCGGCTTTTGTAAAGGGAAACAACAAATCGTCCCATGTCGTTGCAGTGCCGTTAAAAGTTAAAGACCCATCCGCTGCGATTGTTGAATTATTGGTCACATTTCCAATTATAGTTGTTCCTGTTTCAGAAATTGAAATACGTTGCGTGGCATCGGTCTTTAGGATTAGTGGTACTGCATCAGAAGTCCCAATATAATTCGTTGAGGCATTTGTCCCGCCATTTCCGGTGAGTTTCCAATCAGTGCCCTCGGCATTAAGTTTTGACCAACTGACAGCACCACTGGTACCGCTGTTGTAATAAAACCCAACACCAATTGACGCATTAGTATTGTAGACCAAAAGACTTGTTGCAGGCAATGGAATGGTAACAGCATCTGTAAGCGACAAAAGGTTGATGCGAGGAATTAAAATTCCCTTGTTTGTACTTGCAATATCCAACATTGCTGAACTGTCAGGCGAAGCGCCCGTGCTGTTTATCCCAACATTTTGTGCGTTAACACGGTTAATACTTCCTTCTAAAAGAAGTATTAAAATAAAACATGCTAGTGACTTTCTCATTCATATTCGATTTAAATTGTTTCTTACATTTTAATGTGTGTAACAATTATCGGAAGTGGTATGAATGCATTAAAAGGAAGTGGGATTCCTTAAAAGTAAATGTAGTTGTTCTTTTTATCGCCGGGTTGTCAATTTGGTCTGTTTTCTTACAATCTTTAAATAAAGGAGGATAATTTTTTTAGTATCTTCGAATCAAATAATTTCAAAGCTGCAGAAATGGAATCAAATCAAACAAAAAGCAATGACCCGCTGCATGGAATTACGCTAGAAACTATTGTCAAGTATCTGGTAGATCATTTCGGCTGGGAAGAGCTAGGAGAAATCATTCCAATTAATTGTTTTCGCAGCAATCCCAGCATAAAATCAAGTCTTACTTTTTTACGAAAGACACCTTGGGCCAGAAAAAAAGTTGAGGAGCTCTGGATTTTGGTAAGTGGAAAGTAGTGAGTGGAAAGTGGTTCGTAGTTCGAACCACGACCAAACGAAAACTACTGCACGATTACTCGCTCTGTTTTAACGAGTTTCCCTTCGACGAGCAGTTTATAAAAGTATATCCCGGGTGATAACTTGTCGACATTCATCACCACTTGTTGTGAATTTTCAAAGTTGTATGTATTGACCATTTTACCGGTAATATCATACAACTGAATATTCACCGAATGAAATTGTTTGCTTAAGTCAAAATGAAGAAGGTCTATAGCCGGATTCGGGTAAACCGAAACATTCGTACTTTCCACTTCACTCACAGCAGTTGTACCTGCAGGAATATAACTAGCAAGACTCAAATAGTACAAGAAATTCCCCGAACCATTATTTTCATCCGTCATATAAATTTCATTATTGCTGGTAAATGCAAGCGCCTCTTTTTGAGACCAGCTACCGCTAATATTAACTTGTGTGTGTTGACCGGAGAAAAAATTGGCCCCCGAGAAATTTCTGAAAATATGTAAATGTGAATTAGACATCATAATCATTGAAGTTCCATCCGGACTAATATCTGCTGATGTTGTGCGGTCATTCGTATAAAAACTATCTACTAAGGTAGCTACATATGTTCCGGCAACATCAGGAACCGTATACATTTTGGTATATCCAATTGCAGAACCATCTGTTTTCGTGAACAAATATAGATTTCCATTATAATGCAGGAATGACTCCACGTCAAAATTTAACCAAGCAGATGGAATAGTATGTTGATCAGGATAAGAAAACCGGATAACTTCCGCTGAGGTTGATGCTATAGAGGAATTCGGATATGGTATTTTGTAAATACACAAATTTGTGCGGTTGCAATTGTTGTTTCCAAAATCGCCGATAAATAGGTTGTTTCGGTTTGCATCATGAGTCATATCTTCCCAATCGTAATTCGTTGCTCCTGTAATTGTAAGGGTTTGCTGGAGAACACCGGTAGTCGAAATCCTATAAATGTGATTATCGCCAAACCCATCGTTATGGGTCCAAAAGGAGGAGCTTCCACTGAAATCTAAGCCTGAGCATTCAACTAACGCTGAAGGTAAAGACCCTTTAACAGTAGCTGTTACAGCCATTGATTGGGTTGAAACCAAGCTAAAAATAAGGCACAAAAGTATCCGAAATGATTTTTTCAAAGTAGTATTTCCCATTATAGTTGTGATTGAAGTTAATCCCCATGAGCATTAGGAGAGACTGCACTTTAAAC
>CAYHCU010000231.1:0-5094 GCA_964355035.1 uncultured Flavobacteriales bacterium
GATTCTGCTTATTCAGTAGAAAAATTTCAACCGGTGGATATGTTTCCACATACAACACATGTTGAAAATGTAATGTTGTTGAAGAAAAAATAAAAAATTGAAATGAAATTCATTCTCCTTTTTATTGCTTTATTTATTTCTTGCCATTTTACATTTGGCCAGGATTCTTCCTTGGATTTTGATGAGGAGCAGCAACAATTATCCTTGTGTTATAAATACTCAAACGAACTTGGATTTAATATTGATGCCGTTTCTAATCCAAATCTTTATGAATCCATAAACGAATGGATTGGCACACCGTATCATTACAGTGGTGAATCGAAAAACGGCATCGATTGTTCAGGGTTTGTTTGCAAATTGTACAAATCGGCTTACAAAGAAAATATTTCGGGTTCCGCTAAAGAATTATACAATCTGGTTGATCCTATTAAGAAGACGGAGTTAAAAGAAGGCGATCTTGTTTTCTTCAAAATCAGAAAAAGAAGAATTTCCCATGTTGGAATTTACTTAGGTGAAAATAAATTTGCTCATGCATCTTCCCACAGCGGAGTGATCATCAGCGATCTTGACGAAGAATATTATAAGAAGTATTTTTTTAAGGGTGGGAGATTGGTTAGATGATGGAATGAATGTTAGAGGTTACAAGTTATAAGTTATAAGTCAAAAGTCAAAAAGATAAAAAGTCAGAAGTTATTTAAAACCACAATTAAAACAAATTCTGTCACGCACTAATTACTACTCTCTATTCACTAATTACAACTCATTCGTATCAGATGAAAACACTACTACTTCCCAACAAACAAGTCAACCAAAAACTAAACAGACTTGCTTTTCAGATTTTCGAAGACAATGCTGAAGCAAAAGAAATTGTAATTGCCGGAATAGTGAAAAGCGGTTATGAGCTTGCTGAAAAGATTGCAGCCATTCTAAAGACTATTGCACCTATCGAGGTTACGTTGGTTGAAGTCAAATTTGTGAAGCACGGTAAATTTGATCAAAAGGTTGAGATTGGTCTTTCAAAAGATCAATTGAATGGTAAAGTCGTCATTCTTGTCGATGATGTGATGAATTCAGGAAAAACAATGCTGAATGCCATGAAACCTTTTCTTGATGCGGAGATTAAAAAACTACGAACAGTAGTTTTAATCGACAGAAATCACAAAAGCTTTTCTGTATCCTCCGATTTTGTTGGTTTATCTCTCGCTACAACATTGCAAGAACATGTAAGTGTGGAGATAAATAAAGATAAAATTGAAGCCTGGTTGGAATAAGCAAATTCTTTTCACTACTGTTTACTAAAATTTTCAATTTTCTCTGCCAGCGATTTCACATTTACACTTGCTGCATTCACTGTTAGCTTTGCTTTCTGATAATATGGAGAACGTATCGCCAGTTGCCCTGAAATTTGCTCCATTAATTCAACATCATTTAAATTTTCAATTAATGGTCTCCCCTCTTTTGCACTTGATAGCCGATGAAATAAAAGTCCGGGATTAGCTTCCAAATAAACAGTAATCCCATTGGAATTCATCCAATCCATATTATCAAAATAACATGGTAACCCACCACCTGTAGAAACGATAACATTTTTGTGATTAATTGTGGTGTGAAGTACTTCTTTTTCTAATTCGCGAAAATGTTCTTGCCCTGCAGATTGAAATATTTCAGAAATTGATTTATTTACATGGGACTCAACTAAAGAATCGGTGTGTATCACAGGAAGCTGAACTATTTTTCCAAGTGCCTCAGCAACTTTCGATTTACCACTACCCATGTAACCTATTAAAAAAATACGCATCAAAAATTATTCTTCAATTAATCTGGAATGGACGATAAGTAAATTACAGGAAAGTTTTGGCAAGATTGCATCGATATGATTTTGAGATAGCGTATCGAAAATCTGTAAATGATGGTCAATAGAATTCACGATCACTAAATCAATATTGTTTTTTTGCGAATATTCAGCAATATCTTCTACACTCTCATTTAAAATGTTTGCTATGCTAACATTTAAAGCCATATTTTCGATTGACTCATTTAATTTTGAATCAGGAAATATTTCAGCACTAAAATTACTTTGATTTGTCCGGTCTGCAGAAACAAATTGTTCAATTCCATCCAACACAATCACTTCGTCTGCCTTTTCTTTTTCACTAAAATAGAATGCCGTCAACAAAGCATGTTCTGTTTTGCGATGATTCCTTGCTTCAATCGCTATTCGTTTCATTGGAGTTGTTGTATTTGCATATACTAGAACCGAACATTTGGCTTTTGTTGCTAACTCTTGTGCAAGTTTACCATGTGGTTGAGCAAATGTTTTATTTTGGGATAATCCAACTAACAAAAGGTCTACAACTTCATGTTTACAAATTTGAAGAATGGCAGCAACTGCAGTTGCTTGCTCCCAATAAATCCGGGAGTTGCCGTCATGAAAACCATACTTGTTCAATATTGATGATAATTGAATCGATTTATCGCCTGTTTTTTTACCGTGATGAATAAAAACTGCAAGGCTACCATGGTTTTCGCTTAAACGCTTCAATTCACTAACCATGAAATCTAATTCATCATTAAAAGCAACAGCTAATGCTATTGTGCTGAAGGGGAATGATGGTTTTCCTTTTATCATATCTGTTTCTTTGCGGCAAGATAACAAAAAAGACGAATATTCAACACCTCTTTTCGGCCAATTGACCAATAAATCCCGCTTAATTGGACTTATGCTGAATTTTTCGCAATCGGATATTAAGTATCTCTACGATTAATGAGAACCCCATTCCAAAATAGACATATGATTTTTCTACATGTATATGCGTCCCTTCTAACATTAAGAGTATACCGATTGCTACTAAAAACACCAAAGCAAGTATTTTCATTGTTGGATACTTGTTTATGAAATCACTCACATAAGGTGCAAATAATAACATAACAATCATGGAAGCCACAACAGCGGTAATCATTACCGGCAAGTCTCGACTCAAACCAACAGCAGTTAAAATTGAATCGAAGGAAAAAATTATATCAATAATCGTAATCTGTATTATCGCTTGAGTGATCGTCATTTTGTCCTTTACTTTTTTTTCACTCTCCTTTTCATGACCTTTCAATTTCTCGTAAATTTCAATGACCGTTTTGTAGACCAGAAAAACACCACCTGAGAATAAAATCAAATCCCTTCCACTAACGCCTAATGCCCCAATATAGAAGAGGGGTTCAACCAAATGAACTAGCCAGGAGATGCCCAGAAGCAATAATATCCTGAAGACCATTGCTAACATTAAACCAATTGTCCTCGCTCTATTTTGATCTTGCTTTGGTAAATACCCACAAATGATGGCAATAAAAATAATGTTATCAATACCCAAAATAATTTCCAGAAAAATTAACGTAATTAAACTAAGCATTCCTTCCGGAGAAAACAGTGATAGTAACATAAATGTGAGTGTTTTAGGTATTTCAGGTTCGTGTTCGCAAAAATAAATAAAAAAGGATTGCGTAAAACACCATTCTAAGAACTTTTAAGGCTGTTTTCTAACAAACTCCTATGCTATTTACAAAAACGATTTCCTCTTCTTCCTTCATTCTGAAAGTGATGCGAAAAACCAAAAACTGTGGGCTAAATGAGCGAAATTCTCATATTCAAAGGTGTAAAATTTCTATAGTTATTAATTGGATCAAATTAGTTTCATTCTGAATAAAGAATTTTAATCAAAATCTTACAACAACATTTAACTCGAATTTTTATTTCAGCTTCAAATGTATTTGAAAAACGAATTTTTGAAAATTAAAAATCAACATTCTTCAAAATTTATTACAAAGACCTTTAAGAGTATGAATTGACGAATGCTTGCCTCTTGTAAAGTGTAATTTTATTTAAATGGAAAATAGCAGCATTTCAACTGCAAAGTGTGCTGCTATTATAAAGGCGAAATTTATGAAACGAAATCTACCCATAAAGAGTCTACTGGTCTCCCTGTACTTTTTTCTGCTTCTTGTAAGCGGGAAAGTAACAGCAAGTCATACGATGGGAGCCGATTTAACATACGAGTGCCTTGGCGGAAACACTTATAAAGTAACTGTTTCATTTTATCGCGATTGCATTGGAATCGCTGCACCTGCAAATCCGTTTGTTACGATCAATTCTGCTACATGCGGATTAAGTACAGGAGTAACTTGCTACAAACGTGCAGGAACAGGCCAAGAGGTTACTCCGGCTTGTTCAAGTTCTGTTACTACTTGTAATGGTGGATCATTCACCGGAATTCAGGAATGGGTTTATGATGGTATTATAACACTTCCTGCACAATGTTCTGATTGGACATTCGGTTATTCATTATGTTGTCGTAATGCAGCCATTACTACAATTAATACTCCAAGTGGAAGTACATTCTATATATATGCAACTCTTAACAACTTAATTACGCCTTGTAACTCTTCCCCTACTTTCTCAAATAAACCGGTTCCTTTTCTTTGTTTAGGTCAACAATATTGTTTCAACCATGGCGCATACGATGTGGATGGTGACTCCTTAGTTTATTCATTAATTACACCACTACAAACTGCATCATCAACAATCACATACCATGCTCCTTACAATGCTTCTAATCCGCTTAATTCATCGCCGTCAACAGCGTTTAACTCCGTCTCAGGAGACATCTGCCTGAATCCTCAGGCACTCGAAGTTACCGTGATGGCTGTTCTAGTCAGTGAATACAGAAACGGTGTTTTAATCAGTTCTGTAGAGCGTGACTTACAGTTAAGAGTTATGAATTGCGCTAGCACACTGCCATCCTTAACCGGAATAAACGGAACAAATAATTTCAGCATTACGGTTTGTGCAAATCAACCAACGTGCTTTGATATATTTTCGAATGATCCTGATGCCGGTCAACAATTATCTGTAGATTGGAATGCAAGTATACCGGGGGCAACTTTTACATCAGGAAGTGGTCTACACCCTACAGGAACATTTTGCTGGACTCCCGGAACTGCCAATATCGGCAACTCGTATTCATTTACAGTAAGAGTTCAAGATGACGCTTGCCCTTATTATGGAAGTCAAATTTACTCCTATACAGTTAATGTAATTGGGAT
>CAYHCU010000232.1:0-5065 GCA_964355035.1 uncultured Flavobacteriales bacterium
AATATAAACATAAATATCAGACTCTACCATTTGATCCTTATACTTTCCATCCCATTGCATTGATGAAGCATCATCATTTTCATAAATTTTTTGTCCCCAACGATTAAAAATTTCAATTGAATATACTAAACAAGGCCGAAAAGCACTGATTACAAAAAAGTCATTTACGCCATCATCATTCGGCGTAAACGTATTAGGAACATATAAAATTTCACCAAGAGGAGATTCGGTGAAATGTACTCTTGAAGTAGAATCCGGACATTCAGATTCACCGTTGACGTATAGGAATGTAAAATTTTCTCCGTACTGACTGAAGAAGTGAACAGGATTTTTGACCTCACTTGTTTTCGCGTCACTAAACTCCCAATGATAAGTAAATGCATTTTCAGTGACGTTAATAAAATTCAATGCACCTGAACAGGAGTCTTGTTTGGTTGAGAATTCAGCCTTTTTAAATGAGATGAATTCAATCTCTTTTATCTCTTCCAACACGCATCCATACGGTGACTCAGCAGTAAGCTTCACAGGAATTTTACCGGAAAGCTGGTAGGTATGAATTGGATCTAATGTTGAAGAAGTATCCCCATCGCCAAAATTCCATAAATATGATTCAGCATTTGTTGTTTGATTCGAAAATTGAACGACAGAATCACATGTAGCTACGGAATATGAAAAATCAATCAACGGTAAAGGAGGAATAGAAATTGACAAACTAGAAGTATCAATACAAGTTGAATCAGTAAAAACTATTTGTTGAACATTATAATTTCCTGCTGAACTAAAAGTATGAGTAGGTCTTCTGTCAAAATTTAAAAGTCCATCACCAAAATTCCAGCGATAAGCATTGGCATATAGTGAAGAATCGATTGTTCGAATGGTATATGTGCAAGTATCCAAAATTAAATTAAAACCTGAAATCGGATTTCTTAGAACCGTTATTGGCTTACTTAAAGTATCAAAACAAGAAGAATCTGCTGATGTTATCAGTGACACAATATAATTTCCCGGTTCACTATAACTATGTTGAGGGTTGATCACTGTCGAAGTTGAATCATCACCGAAATTCCATTGCCAGAAATTTGCAACACCACCAATACCATACGATCTGTCAAAAAAACTAAAATCACTTGAGCAATGAACATTTTGGATATCAAAGAATGAATTGAATACCGGATAAATATGAACTATTCCGACGGCAGTATCATTGCAGAGCGGATTGATTCCAGAGTACGCAATCAAGGTAGCGACATAATCACCTGTATCTGCATAAGTATAACTTGGATCCAACAAAGAAGATGTATCAGAAGTTGTTCCGGGCTCTCCAAAATTCCATGAATAGGTTGCGGCATTATAGCTCGTGTTTTCAAAATTCGCTTCAAGCGTTCCACATGAAATTGTCGGAGAAAAAATAGAAGCGACAGTGATCATTGGGCAACTGACAACATTTACCTGAAAATCTCGTGTTGTTTCTCCAAGATAAATACCGTTTCTGTATTCCTTAACAGTTACACCATAAACAAATTGACCTAATGAATTCGGAGTCGCTTTCAATATTCCGGTTTGAGAATTTATTTCAAGCGGTGTACCACCAAAAACATTTGAAACAGAATAAGGATTGGCATAAATTACTTGAGGATACGGTGGAGGGTTTGGAGGAACAGGTTTGGGATTGATTTGATCTGCGCCACTATAAGGTATGGAAATAGAATACACTAATGAATCCCCTTCATAGTCAATTGCAGAATGATTAAAAGTAAACGGAGCGTCTTTACAAATAAAAGTAGGCGGCCAATTAATAAATTTAGGATTAGAATTAAATGTTGAAATAGAAGAATCAGGAATAGTAGCAAAATAAGTAGCACCTGTACCTTGAACATTTTGCAAATTAATAACAGAACTATTTCTGCAGCAACGCTGATACGTTAGTGTATATCCACCCGGAATCGGTGGCAAAGCGATGGTGTAAACATATGTTGCTACTTCATAACAAATATTTGAAGGAGGAATTAAGCAAGGAGTATTAATCGCATTGGCTACCAATCCCTGAGTAGTAATATAGACCGAAGAAGAAGCCACCAAAGAACCGGAGGAATTATACGCTGCAATAGAAGCAGGATTATCAAAAGGAGCAACTCCATTATAGCAATCACGATAAACTGTTAAAGTAACCTCGTATATATTGCTGCCTAAATAGCGATAATTCATTTCACCGCCGACAATATGAGTTGCAGTACTTTTCTGAAAGAAAAGCATTAAAAAGCATAAGACAAAAAGGAACCAATGTTTAACTTTACTCATTTGAATTTAGCTTAACAAATGTATCAAACTTACTTGTTTGTCCAAAAAAATAGTGGCTAAAAGTGATGTATACAGGGTGAAAATCGAACTAAAGATAAATATTTCTCAAGAACAGCAATCTCTCTTAATTTATAGCATAGAAGGAGGAAACTACTATCTATAAATCTCAACCCCATTATCACCGCTTGAAGTTTTCCAAGCTCTGTACATTCCATCCGAATTGAAACTAAGCATGTAATCGCCTGAAGAGTTGAGGGCAATAAGGCCACCTTCACCGCCAAACTTTTTCAATTTGTCATTTACGACTAATTCGCATGCTTGGGCAAGGGATAATCCTTTATATTCGATCAGACAAGAAATGTCGTAAGCGACGACAGCGCGAATAAAAAATTCACCATGTCCGGTACAGGAAATTGCACAAGTCATATTATTGGCATAGGTACCGGCGCCAATGATGGGGCTATCTCCTATTCTATTGAATCTTTTGTTGGTCATACCACCTGTTGAAGTAGCAGCAGCAACATTTCCATCTCGGTCTAAGGCTACCGCTCCAACAGTGCCAAACTTTTTTTCGGTATGGTCGAGTTGAAATTTATCCGTTTGTCTAATTTCTAAAAGCTGATCATATCTGAATTGGTCAAAAAAGTACTCATCGTTTTCAAACTTCAAATTCAATTGCTTTGCAAAATCTGCTGCTCCTTTGCCACTTAATAAGACATGCTCCGATTTTTCCATTATCATTCGGGCTAATTGCACAGGGTTACGCACACCTTGAACACCGGCTACAGCTCCGGCAGTTAAATCTTTTCCACTCATGATGGCAGCATCCATTTCATGAGAGCCTTCATTTGTAAAAACCGATCCTTTTCCTGCATTAAAGAGTGGACAATCCTCCAAACTTGACACCGTTGCTTCCACAGCATCGATAGAAGACTCCCCTTTTTCCAACAATGCGTAGCCAATATTTAATGCCAGACTTAATGCAGTTTTATAGGCCATTTCTTTTTCCGGTGACATTGATGAGCGTAAGATAGTTCCGGCGCCACCATGTAAAGCAAGAGCAATTTTTTTCATTTTTTCCGTAAAATTAGATTACAAAGGAAACTAAATGCACATGATAAATTGTAAAGAAGAGTAGAAAAAATGCTATAAATTCAAAAGACTTCAATTATGCACTCAATTTCAAACATTAATTACAAGTAGGTCAAAGAACCAAAAATAAGTTTAAGCCAATTTAACTTCATAAAAATCAAAAAAAAGGGAAATACCGTCAAAGTTTCATATTGCCTCCCAAAAGAAGAATGAAGTATTCTTCAAATCTTACAGGTCGTCCAAACTCGGGTTTCCTTCCAATTCAAGAAGCCCGGAAAGCTTAGTTTGCAAACAGATCAGATAATTAAAACCTCTGACCAAGCTAATGAAACACAAATACCTCTATGCACTCATCGCTTTTTGTCTGTTCTCCTTCAGATCAGAAGCACAGACTCCAGCCTTCCGCGGGATCTATATCGACGGTTTTTCTTCGATATTAGGCAATACGGTTAAGGAAGATAGTCTGCTTCAGTATGCAGCAGATAGCTCATACAACTATCTTGCATTATACGATCTTCATACGATCAATTTCAGTAATTCAACACAAGTAAACAGGCTTGCTTCCTTTATAAGAAAAGCAAGAGAAACTTATGGAATAGCAGATATCGGTGCAGTTGGCGAAAGTTATTCAACATTTCAAAGTAAGATTGCACCTTATAATTCAGGACGTACAAATGTAAATGAGAAGTTCAGTGTATTTAATTTAGAGTTTGAATTCTGGACAACCTCTTCTGTAAATCCAGGTGGATATTATTGCACTCAGTATTTACAACCAAATGGTTGTTCTTGTGATTCGAGCGGAGGTTTCAAATTTTTCATTGATAATATGCACCGTATTGATTCGCTTGCAGCAGTTCAAGGAGCAACATCAGAAACTTATTTAGGCTGGTTTAACCAAGGTCAAGGTTCGCAGATACAACGTAATGTAGATCGAATCTTATTACATGCATATAGAGTTGACCCTTCATCTGTTTATGGTTACAGCAAAACAAGATTACAATATTTGGCCTCAAACAATTCAACAGTTAATGTTGCACCAATTTTCTCCTCAGAACCAAACTTTATGGGGCCATGGCTAGGATCTCATGCTCAAATTGAAGCTTACAATAAATATAAAGCAGATTTTCAGGCCGATAATTCATCATCGGTTCAATATATAAATTTACTAGGTTATCAATGGTTCGACTATGGTTTAATGCCAAAGCCAATACCGGGAACAGGCGGTAGTACTTTCACTGCAACAATTAATGCAACAGGAGCAACTACATTTTGCACAGGAGAAAGCACAACGATAACTGCAGGTGGCGGGACATCTTATCTATGGTCCAACAATGCAACAACAACTTCAATAACAGTGAATACATCCGGTGTTTATTCTTGCCAAGTAACAAGAAATGGAGTTACACAAACGACATCAGCCATAACGGTCGTCGTCAACAGTCTTCCAACGGTGAGTATCTCTCAAGGTGCATTATTTCAAAATACAATTACAATAAGCTCAACTGCAGATCCGATAGTTGGAACTATTAGTGGATATCAATGGACATTAAATAGTTCACCGATTACAGGAGCAACTGCAGCAAATTATGTGGCAGTAACTTCCGGAGATTATCATGTGAACGTAACCAACAGCTCAGGATGTTCTGCAAGTTCGACAGTCCAAACGGTAACTCTT
>CAYHCU010000233.1:0-5065 GCA_964355035.1 uncultured Flavobacteriales bacterium
CATAAAGACAAAAGCATAATCGGTAGTTTGTAATTTCTGCAAAGCTTCGACTCCATTCTCAGCAACTTCTACTACCACGTCAGGGAAAATATCATCAATAGTATCTACTGCGACTAGCTGATTGAATTCATTATCCTCTACCAATAATATTTTCTTCCCTTTCATATTGTGTCCGGCGGCAGCATCGTCAATATTTTCTTCAACAGGTTTAGTTGTTGCAGTATAATCGATCACAAAATAAAAATCTGATCCTTCACCAACAACACTTTTAACTTTCACTTCACCACCGTGCATTTCTACAAGTTGTTTCGAAATTGTTAAACCCAGCCCTGTTCCGCCAAACTTTCTTGTTGTATCAGCAGAGGCTTGACCGAAACTTTCGAAGATCTTATCGATCTTATCTTCAGGAATACCAATGCCTGTATCTTTTACACTGAATTTTATCCGGCATGCATTTTCATTTTTACTTTCCAGACTTACATCAAGAGTTACGCTACCTTTTGTTGTGAATTTTATTGCATTCCCTGCAAGATTCATAATAACTTGAGTGATGCGTGTTTCATCACCCATAACCCATTCAGGAATATCAGAAGAAATATTTTCTTGCATTTGGATCCCTTTCTCCTCCGCCTTCAGATTGAGAATAGTATGAATATTTTTTATCGCTGCCACCAATGGGAAAGGGACTTTTTCCAATTCCATTTTTCCGGATTCTATTTTCGCCAGATCGAGAATGTCATTAATAATGACTAAAAGATTGGCGCCACTTTTTTTAATGACGGTTAAATATTTGTCTTGTTGCGCATCCAATTTTGATTTCAGTAAAAGATTCGTAAGTCCGACAATGGCATTCATAGGAGTTCGGATTTCATGGCTCATGTTGGCCAAAAACTGCTGACGAAATTTTTGGGTTTCAATAAGACTATCACGGGTCTCTTCTAATTCAGTATTCGTTTTAACAAGATCGCCGAGTGTTTTATTTAATTCTGTTGTTCTTTCAGTAACTAAGAGCTCCAACTTTTCCTCTCGTGCACGAGCTTCACTCAAAGCTGATTCATTAGAATTACGGAGCCGCTGATGATTTATTGCAAACAGATTGAAAATCAGTTGCGGATATTTTACGGCCAGGTCGTAGAAATGGTCGGTCCGAATTTCCACCGTTGACAAATTTGTTAAGGCTACAATAGTAGCTGTAGCCTTAGCATTTGCAAGAAAACTTTCCCCTAAAATTGACAATTCCCCTAATCGGACAAGAAGCACATCTTCATTGTATATTCCTACAGTTCCGTTTTCAATAATAAAAAGTGCTTTGGGAACTGATCCTTTTTCAATTAAAATATCGCCTATGGCATAGACTGCTTTCTTAGAAGTCGCCAATATCTCTGAAACGATTTTTTCGTTCATTTTTTCAAATAAAATACAGGCAGATAGAGATTTTCCTATTTCAGGCATAGCGGGAGTGTAAATGTGTGAATAATATACCCTGCAAGATAAATTTAATTTTCATATTTTTTTTATGCTGTATTAATATTTTTTCTTTCATTTTTTTGTTCTAAATTGATTAGTGTAGCTTTAATTCGCCTGCTTCCTTGATACAATTTTCGCTTTTGGCTAAAGCCGGAGAGATGTTATATTTCTTATCCGTCCCTTAAAAGGGACGGCAATAAAAAGGGACGGCAAAAAAAGGACGGCAAAAAAAATGCTCTCCCACCACAGGAGAGCATTCTAACTTAACTATAACACGAAAACAATATTGGAGATGTTTATTTATTGACCATTAACATTTTTGTAATCACATTTGTTGTACCGGTTAACTGAATCATGTAAATACCGGCTGAGAGATTTTCTTCATTCATTGTAATTCGATTCGCGCCATTAATTGTTTGAACCGTGCGGGACTGAACCAACTGACCGACTTTATCATAGAAACTGATTAGCATATCCTGATCATCCTTCGATACAAATGAAATTTCAAATTCTCCCGATGTTGGATTTGGATAAATTGAAATGGCTTTATCAGTTAAGAAATTATCAATTCCAAGAATGAAATTCGGAATATTCACACCTGACAGGCAACCGTTAGCGTTACCAACTACGATACCGTAATCACCGTTTTGAGTAGCAACATAATAATTCGATGTGGCGCCTCCGATTAGAACATTGTTATAATACCATTGATATGAAGCATAACCAAGTGGGGCAATCAATGAATCTCCGGTGGTTTGAGTAACAGTAAATACACCGGGTGATGGAGCAACATTGATGTATGAAGACTGAATCAATGTATCACTTCCTAGAGCATTTGTGGTGATGAGCGAAACGTTGAATGAGCCGGAAGTTGAATAACAAATTGATCCCGGAGATGCAGAAGTACTGGAGGAAGGCGAACCACCTGCAAAACTCCATTCATAGCTCGTACCGAAAGTAGATTGGTTAGAGAATGTAATACAATCCGTTTCACAGATAGTCACATCAGCCGTTGAGAAATTAGCTTCCGGATATTGCAAAGCCGTCATTGTATTCATTGTTGTATTAGTAATAATCGGAGCATTTTGATCAAAGACGATGTAAGAAGTATTTGTGATCACAGTCGGATCAGGGAGGCCGGCATTCGGATGAATTTTATACAATACCCATCCATGACTACCATCCAGATCTGCTCCACTATCCGGTAGCATGATGTTAAAGAAATTAAATCGTACTGCGCCTGATGCTGTCATTTGTGTGCTGATCTCATGACTACTCCCGATCACTTCGAATGTTGATAAATCAAGATTTGAATTGAGTGTATCAAAAATAAAGACATCGTATGCAGTATCATTTCCTGTATTCTGGAAGTTGATCAGATATGTAAGGTCAGAATTTATTGGTGTGTAATGTTGAGAAAGAGAACCAATCGGGCTTACAGTTTTTTCGTTTGGATCATAGCTACATGAAATGATAGTGTAAAAATAATCAGTATTTACTTCTAAGAAATTTCCACCTAAATCAAAAACGCTATCGATTAATGTTATTGAAATAGTTTGTCCTGCCGCCGGACTAGTGAATAAAAGTACCCCGCCAAGAATATTTGATGTCATACCACCAACATTTTGATATGTCCACGTCAATGTATCACCACTAGCAACATCAGGAGGTACAGTAGCCGAATTAAAAACAAGATTTGAAGAAGTAATTAAAGTCACTCTATCCTGAACTGTTAAATAACCATCGTTATTGAAATTAATAACAACTCTTGCTGTTTGATTACAACGTATTCTTGTCCTCGAAATAAATGCATAATTGCTATATAAATTCGCGCTTGAGTAAGTGCCGAAATCTTTTCCTGTCACCGAAGGCGGAATTGTAACATTGTACGTTTGGGTAGGCGACGTTTGCGTAAAAGGAGCTATTGGCAAATAATCGAGGGTGTACGTTCCGGTGTCGGCATAATAAGTAAACTCACCGTAAGAATTTGTATAGGCAATTGAATTTCCGGGAGTAATCAAAATTTGTTGATTGGCTACGAGCGGTTCGCCGACATCCTGAATGCCGTCTTGGTTGACATCAAAATAAACCACACCTTTAGCTGTTCCTGCAGGAGTACCTATGAAAAAACCATTTGTTAAAATGTTAGGAATTGGAATCCACCAAGGGTTTTGATATGTATTTACAACAACATTATAATATCCATTGGGTACATTAAAAGGGATATTAAAAATTACAGAACAAGAATCGGAAAAAATATAGGTGCCTGACCAAGGATCCCAGTAATTATACCAATTAGTAGTGGCGCTATAAGAAGGGTCGACATAAATTTTTGTCGCACCTTGTTCAAGATAGATATCCTGATAGCTTCCCGGAGCAGAAGCATTGAACATCACTCCGCTTGCCACTGTAATCGTAGTAGTCAAGGATTGCCCCCTTTGAGCTGAATCCGGTTGGATTGAAATTACCTGTGCTTTGCTTTGGAGCACAAAAAGGAGCACGCAGATTAATGAGAGTACTTGTTTTTTCATTGGATTAGGGTTTTGAAGAGAACAGGAGAAATCGGTGTAGTCTATGGGATTGCAGAATTCGGAGAATGGGTTTCGGAATTACCATACTGCAATTTTCCAATACTACCGGAACAAATGTACCTTTCTCACTATATCCTGAACACATTTCTTCGTTTTTTTGGCAAAAAGCTGAAAACCAGCTTTGAAGTGCTCATTTTTAGGGGTGAGGGGAATTAAAAATTATCAGATTTTCGCCTTAATCGCTAAGCGAAAAAGCTGAATTGGACACAGATTTATTTGCCTTTATCGCTCTTTTTCCCTTTCTTTGCAGCCCCTAAAAATAGGACCCAAAATGGAACGCAACGTAAAAATATTCTCAGGAACAGCAACGCAGTACTTGGGGGAAAAAATTGCTACCGGATACGGTCTTCCATTAGGAAATGTGAATGTGGTACGGTTTAGTGATGGCGAATTTTCTCCTTCGTTTGACGAATCTGTCCGCGGTTGTGATGTGTTTTTGATTCAATCGACATTTGCACCATCCGACAATTTGATGGAACTGCTAATGTTGATTGATGCAGCGAAAAGAGCATCGGCACATTATATCACGGCAGTTATCCCCTACTTTGGCTTTGCAAGATCTGACAGAAAAGACAAACCAAGAGTTTCGATTGCAGCGAAATTAGTAGCGAATTTATTAAGTGCTGCGGGAGTAACACGAGTAGTGACAATGGACTTACATGCGCCACAAATACAAGGGTTCTTTGATGTCCCGGTGGATCACTTAGAGCCTTCGTCGCTTTTCGTTCCTTACATACATTCATTGAATTTGCCAAATCTTGCAATTGCTGCACCGGATATGGGTGGAGTAAATCGCGCCAGAGGATATGCGAAATATTTCAATTGCGAAATGGTAATTTGCGATAAGCAACGCAAGAAAGCCAATGAAATTGATTCTATGATGGTCATTGGAGAAGTTGAAGGTCGCGACATCATCTTGGTAGACGACATCGTTGACACAGCAGGCACATTGACAAAAGCGGCTGATATGTTATTCGATAGAGGAGCAAGCAGTGTTCGTGCATTTT
>CAYHCU010000234.1:0-5062 GCA_964355035.1 uncultured Flavobacteriales bacterium
GGAAGTACGAGGGCACAAGGTAATGTTAGATTTTGATCTTGCAGAACTTTATGAAGTCGAAACCAAACGATTAAAAGAAGCAGTTCGGCGGAATATTGATCGATTTCCGGATGACTTTATGTTTGAACTGAAATTAATTGAATTTAAAACTTTGAGGTCGCAATTTGCGTCCTCAAAAAGAGGTGGTATGAGATATTACCCTTTTGCCTTCACAGAACAAGGCGTAGCGATGCTTTCAACGGTATTAAAAAACTCCAAAGCAATACAGGTTAACATATCCATTATGAGAGCATTTGTATTAATCAGGCAATTTGCTTTAACCAACAGAGACCTCACCGAAAAACTAAAGGAACTTGAATCTAAGTACGACATCCAATTCAAGGATGTATACGAAGCAATAAACTTCTTGTTGAAAAAGGAAAAACATGAAACAGTACAGAAACAACGCGAACGAATAGGGTTTAAGAAGGATGAATAAACTACAAAAAGGCCTTAACTAGTTGATTATAAATATATAAAAAAGGTATTACAAGATACTGAACGATCTCTCATCAGTAGTTCATAGACTTCTTCCAAAAAAATAATTAGATTTGTGCCATGCAAAAACTGAAAAACATTATTGCCATTCTGCTCCTGGCGGTTTTTCTGTTTCCTGTTGTAGAAAGCGAGATACATAACTTTTCTCACATCAACGACCTTCATTTCAGTTCTTCGTTAGATCATTTTTCTGCTGAAAAACATCCCTGCAATCTTTGTGATTTTACATTTGGATATACCGGAGCTATTTCTTTTAACCAACACGACTTTGTATTCAGTGATCTTTGTACCTTAAACTACTTTTTCTTAAACAACAATTTACTTCCTCCGCTGAATTATTTCAATTCGCTCCGCGCCCCTCCTACTTCAATTTAATTTTTTCTCTTGGTCATTTGACCAGGAGTGTTCTCGCCTAAGTTTAGATGAGATAGTTTAGTATAAACTATAAAAAAATTAATTTATGAAGAAAAAAAACAGTCTTCTCATATTTTTATTGCTATTTTCTGTATCAGCAGTTAATGCCCAGAGTGATAGTACCCAAACTGATTCACTTCTGTATTTACAAATTCAGAATGAAATTCAGCAGCAGCAAACTCCTATTCCTCAGCAGCGCGTAGCTGCTTCTGCAAATCCTGATATAAGTGTAATCGGCGATTTCAGAGGAATGTATCGAAGTTACGGCACTCATAACTTTGATGCTGCTTTAAATGAAGCTGAGTTTTCTTTTCAATCCGTGGTAGATCCCTATTCCCGGGCTGATTTTTTTTATTCCGTAGCTCAGGATGTCGCAACGGGAAATTTCAGTAGTGAAATTGAGGAAGGCTACCTCACAACCTTAGCACTTCCATTTCATCTTCAATTGAGAGCGGGACGATTTAAACAAACAATCGGTCGTGTAAATCCAATGCACCCACATGCACTTTCCTTCATAAATATGCCTGATGCATATGTAAATTTTTTCGGAGAAGAAGGTTTAAAAGGCGATGGCTTATCATTAAGTTGGTTATTACCGAATGCACTCTTCTTTCAAGAACTGACACTGGAAGCTACGACTGTTACCGGTGAAAATCCATCCTTCGAACGAAGCGCCAAAAACAACTTTCTTTATCTGGCACATCTTAAAAATTTCTGGGATCTTTCTGCGAACTCCACTTTAGAATTCGGACTTACAGGAATTCAAGGAGAGAATTTACTGAAAAAGACAACCAATATCGGCGCAATTGATTTTACATACAAATGGAAGCCTGTCCGCTATAACACTTACAAGTCAATCACTTTTCAGAATGAATTGTATTATAGCCATGCCTCGCTTGACAGCACAAAAGTGAATGCGTTTGGTTTTTATTCGCTGTTAAATGTACAAATTGCAAAACGTTCATTTCTATCCGGAAGATTCGATTATTCAAACACTCCTAACTCAGCAAGTTTTGTTCAAAAATCCGGGACGATTACATTTGGCTGGCTTGCGACTGAATTTCAGAAAATTGAATTGGAAGCAAAATACACAACAATGAATGAAGCGTTAATTGAAAACAACAATCAAAAACAATTTGCACAAGCAAATCTTCGCTGGATATTTGTTATTGGCTCCCATGGTGCACATAAATATTAATCAATTAAATTAAAACCCAAATAAAGAATCGAGAAATGAACCTTAAAATAATCTTCCCCACAATATTCTTTTCACTAATATCCATTAACATTTTATTTGCCGGAACGATACACATTGTTACGACTACGCAAGATACAAGAAGTATTGCTGAAATAATTGGTGGAAATAAAGTTGAAGTGTTTGCTATTGCAACCGGTTATCAGAATCCGCATTTTGTTGATCCAAAACCAAGTTACATCATCAAACTATCCAATGCAGATTTATATGTAACGCTAGGGCTTGATTTGGAAAGTGGATGGTCACCTTCTCTATTAACGAGCTCAAGAAATAATAAAATTCAAAAAGGCAGCGACGGTTACGTTGACGCATCATTGGGTGTGCCTTTAATGCAGGTGCCTTCATCCATCAACCGTTCAGAAGGCGATATCCATACCTTTGGTAATCCACACTATTGGCTTGACCCAATGAACGGAAAAATAATTGCACGTAACATCTGTAATGGCCTTGAAAAAATTTCTCCCGCCAATAAAGATTTTTACGAAGCCAATTTGAAAACATTCAATGCTCAAGTAGATTTAAGAATGAAAGTGTGGAATGTTTCGATGGTTGGCTTTAAAGGATCCAAAATAATAGCTTATCATAATGAATGGTGTTATTTTGAAAATCGATTTGGATTGAAGATTGTTGACTTCATGGAACCAAAACCAGGCATTCCTCCTACGCCATCTCAACTTGTAAAAATTATTAGAGAGGTAAAGGAGAATAACATTAAAGTAATTATTACCTCTCCGTATTTTACGACTTCTTCCTCTGATGTTGTATCAAGACAAACAGGAGCCAAAACTATTGTGCTTGCAACATCTGTTGGAGCATTTGACTCGATAAAAACTTACTTTGAATTATTTGATTATAATATCAAGTTGTTGAAAGCAGGTTTGTAAAAGGGTCAGAGGTTAAAGGTTAAAAGTTAAAAGTCAAAAGTCAAAAGTTAGAAGGTAAAAGGTAAAAGGTAAAAGCAAGAAGGTAAGAACAACGATTTACGAATAACGTTTTACGAATAACGAAAAAAAAAACGAAAAAAAATGTTTCAATTAGATTTTATGGTGCAGGCGTTTATTGTCAGCATAATTTTTGGCATAGTGCTTTCTTACCTTGGCGTACATGTTGTAGGTAGAGGAATTGTATTTGTTGACCTGGCACTTGGTCAAATTTCATCGTTAGGAGTGGCTTATTCTGATTATGTGGGTTACGGAAAAACCATTATACCAATTCTATTTGCTCTTACGGGTGCTCTTTTGATGTCACTAATTAACATCAGAGACAAGCGGTTGAAACTAGAAGCAATAATCGGTATATTTTATGCTGTGGCTTCTGCAGTAACGGTCATGCTTATTTCAAAAACTCCGCATGGCGATTCAGATATACAGGAAGTTTTGTTTGGGAACATCCTTTCAATCACATGGGAACAAATAAAGTTAGTAGGCTTTATATTTGGCGCCATTGGTTTGCTACATCTTATCTTTCACAAAAAATTTTTTCTACTTACAGACAGCTTCGAACACAATAGTACGAATACAGAAGCTGTGGATTTCCGGAAAAACAAATGGTTCAATTTTTGGAATTTCATTTTTTACCTGTCAATCGGACTAGCCATTGTTTTTGCAGTTCGCACCAGCGGAGTTATTCCTGTGTTTTCGTTTCTTATAATTCCGGCTGTAGGCGCAATTATGTTATCTAAGAAAAAAGCCGGTGTTGTTTTTCTTGCAATGGCAATTAGTATACTCGGAATATTTTTTGGTTTAAATGTTTCCTATAAATATGACTTTCCGGCCGGTTCATCGTTAGTGGCAGTTCTAGGCGGAATATTCCTACTAGTTGCAATATTCTATACTATAAAATCAAAAATTACTGAAAAGAAAAGTTAGAATATGATTGAGACTTAAACAACAAAGAGGAGTAAGTTTTCAAAACCTACTCCTCTTTGCATAAATAATTTATTCCTATTTCTTATTGAGCAACATTTTTATTTCAGTCAATTGGGATTTAAGAGCATCAATTTCTGCTTGTTGTTCAGCAATTTTTGTTTCGAATGATGTTTGTTTTTCATCGAGAGCTTTCACTCCTACTACCAACAAACCTGAAAGATCATCCAGACTTACTCCTAGTCTTTCTTCGCTTTTACTACCCGGACTTGAACTGATTTTTGCCTGAAGTTCCAAAGGCAGTGATTGTGCAATAACACCGATATGAGGGACAGCCCTGTTTTCTTTTGACTCAGAATTGTACCAGAAAGTAGCAGATTGAATATTCCTGATATAATCAATGTACTTTGAAAAATAATCTGAAGAAATAGTTGTAATACTATTTTTCAAACGTTTGTCACTTGCGACTACGAATGCAGACGCATTTACTGCAACAAAACCATTACCAAGTGCATCTCCCACATTGAGATCATTGAATGTTGTACCAAAAAGTGAGACCCCTGCGTTAGAAAGTTGCGAACAGTAAAGGGAAATACCAGGGTATAAAGCTCCATTGTAACCATCAACACTTAAATTATTATCGCCAGGTACAGAAAGTGCATTAACTCTGTCAAAAACTCCTCTTAATCGTCCATTAAAAAGGCCGGCATAACCTGATCCTGTACTACCGGCAACACCTACCACTCCATTTCCATTTACTGAAGCAGCATAAACCCCATTACCATCTGCATAATTCATAACCTCCAAGGTATTATTATAGCTCACAGATTCTAAATACATGGTAGGCGTAGTCGTAGTAGTACTGGTCTTACTCAGTGAAAAACCTGTACCGGAACCTGATTTAGTACAATAAAAAGCGTACCCATCAATAGGATCATTAATATCCAAAGCATCTTGTGAGCCATTAGGAAAAATAGAAAATTTCGCAGCT
>CAYHCU010000235.1:0-5052 GCA_964355035.1 uncultured Flavobacteriales bacterium
ATGTCGGCATAATGGATAGCGAAGATCGCTGTCCACTGGATTCAGGATTACTCGTTTTCCAAGGCTGCCCTGATACAGATGGCGATAGCATACCTGATCTTGACGATAGTTGTGCGACTGAAAAAGGTTTGTTCCAATTCCATGGTTGTCCTGATACTGATGGTGATTTGATTATCGATAAATTAGACAGCTGCCCATTTGTGAAAGGTCCTAAATCGAATAATGGTTGTCCTGTAATTGAAAAAGCAGAAATTAAAGCACCGGAACCGGTTATAAATATTCCGACAAAAGAAGAACAAGAAATCATTAACAAAGTTTTCAATAATCTTGAATTTGAAACCGGAAAATCCGTTATCCGAACTAAGAGCTATACTTCTCTCGACGAGTTAATCAATCTCTTGCGTAAAAAACCTACTTATCTTTTATTGATAGAAGGTCATACCGATAATGTAGGAGCTGCAGCATACAACTTAAAATTGTCAATCAATCGTGCTGAAGCAGTGAAAAAATATATCACTGATAAAGGAATTGATGGTGCTCGAATTATCGCTCAAGGATTTGGAATGACGAAACCTGTAGTATCTAACAAAACAGCCGAAGGTCGCCAACGCAATCGGAGGGTGGAGTTTACGATACAATGATGGTGGTGAGTAGTAAGTAGTAATTAGTAAGTGTTATTCACTCACTAATTACTACTTACCACTTACTATTTAACAGTCCTCAAATACTCCAAAATACTCCTTGCTTCTTCTTGCTTTAAAGCATTATCAAGCATTTGAGCATAGTAAATACTAAGCAATACTTTCGAAAGCGAGTCATTTTGTGTCATTCCGATAGGATTTAGTAACATATTCATGATCCATTCAGGCCGGCGTCGATCGGTTATACCTGATAGTCCCGGACCTATTAGTTTTTCCCGACTTGTTTTGTGGCAGCTAACACATTTACTTTGATATAGTATTTCTCCCTTTTTTGCAAGATTATTATCAATCTCAGCGTTAATAACGACTTCCTTTATAGGACCAACTCCTTTTCCATCATAATATGCACTTTCAATCCTATTCATTTCTTCAGCAGAAGACTTATTACCGGTAGAATTTCCACCACAGGAATAAATGAAAACAATGAAAACAAATAGAACAATAACCTGCGTTATTCTCTTATTATTATTAAATTTACTCATATCCAGTCTTATTTAGAGCACAAAATTATTCAGAATATTGGTATTTGGAAATTGTCACGGAAAATAATTTCGAACCCTGAATCAATCATTTTAAAGTAAAAATGAAGCTATTTAAAATGGACCAAGTAGTATTCTATTCTGATTACATTTAAAAGAACTTCCAAAAGATTTTTTTCTTTAGAAAAGAGTATTAATTTTATACATTAAAATCCATCCATAGAAAATTTCAAAGGCATAATAAAGGAGTAATGTGCACTAAAAATAAATGAAAAACGTACCGGAATAAAGTGCAACTTTACACATGAAGAGCAGGAATATATTTTCGATAAATGATTAAGTTAAAGATACTATACCAAATTAAAAATCTATGAATATTTTACTTGCTGACGACCATTCTATTGTAAGAAGAGGATTAAAAGATATCCTTCTGGAGGAATTTCCAAATGCTAATTTTCAAGAAGCTTCAGACGGACAAGAACTGATTCGAAAAATGCGAAATGATAAATTTGATATTATAATCAGCGATGTTTCTATGCCAGGAAAAAACGGTCTAGATGCACTCAAAGTAATTAAATCTGAATTCCCATCCATTCCTGTTTTAATATTAAGCATCCACCCTGAAGAACTCTATGCAATCAGAGTTTTGAAAGCCGGTGCATCCGGTTACCTTACCAAAGAAAGTGCTCCGGAAGAGTTGGTAGAAGCTGTACGAATGATTTTAAATGGGCGCAAATATATTACGCCTTCATTAGCAGAGAAAATGGCTTCCAACCTGGGCAACAACTTTACTAAACTTCCTCATGAGCTTTTATCTGATCGCGAACTTGATGTTTTGAAACTTATTGCAAGTGGCAAAGCAGTATCTGAAATTGCTATTGAACTTTCCTTAAGCGTAAATACAATCAGCACCTATCGTTCACGACTATTAGAAAAAATGAACCTCAAATCAAATTCCGAACTTACTTTTTACGTTATTTCAAACAACCTACTTTAAACCCTTTTTTACACCCTTTTCTACACCGAAAAAGTCTCCAATTTTGTAGTTGAAGCAATGACAAAAGTTACATTGTTTTCATGTCAAATTTTTCAAAGCCATTTGATTACGTTTATTGTATAAAATACATAGTTACCTATACAATGAAAATTGATAAAAAAGGATTTACTGTATTAATAGTTGAAGACTCTCTTTTGATAGTCAAGAGGCTTTGGTTGCTTTTGTCGGACATAAAAGGTGTGGGAAGAATTGCTCATGCAAAAGATGCAAACGAAGCTCTTCTCTTAACTTCAGAATTAAACCCTAATGTAATAATACTAGACATAAAGATTCCGGGAAGAAATGGTGTTGAAATACTACAGGATTTGCGAAAAAAATCGAGTGCTAAAATGATTATGCTAACAAATTATTCAGACAGGTATTACAAAGAACTATGTATGAAATTGGGTGCAGAGTATTTTCTTGATAAATCCAGTGAGTTTGACAAAATCAATCAAATTGTATCCTCAATTAAGGTTGCTTAAATAATTACTGTCATTGTTTATACTACAAAATAAGTATGCTTCATGCTACAAACAAATGATTTATTGGACTATTTTAATTAGTACTTAAATAATGCACCTTTACATCAGATTATTCGTTCTTAATAAGAAAAAAAATAAAGTATAGCAAAGATGTTTTAAACGCTTCGCTAAAAAAAAACAGGTATGTGTGTGCCTGTGTGTGTGTGTGTGTGTAAAAAACCCACATCCCCATCGATAGATGAGGATGTGGGTTTTTTTTATAATTTATTTTGCCGGAAAAAATTGGGGAACAAGTTCACTTACTACTTACTACTTACTACTTACCACTTACCACTTACCACTTACCACTTACCACTTACTACTTACTACTTACTATAATAAGGCATTTGGTCATTTGAAACCGCCTCTTTCTGCTGCCAAAAAGCCAGTGTTACTACCCTACCCTCTTTAGTTTTAAGTAGTCTTCCAAAAATTGCATTAGTTGCATTAAATCGAACGTCAGCTACACCAATTGTGAATGTTGACGGTAATATATTATCAACCGGAGCACCTTCAACAGGCGCGGCTGCACCTTTCGGAGGTGGACTGTTAACAATTACAACTGTATAGCCATTGAGTACCAAAAGCGGTTTCAAAAAATCAACACGTGCTTGCGATGAATTTTTTTCAACGATGGCGCATTTTACACCATCAAGATCTTCAAATAAATGATTCTGATTAATTGCCATGTCGAGTTAGATTCCTTTGCTTAATGAATAAATATAGTCATATACCTGACCTGAGAAACCTGTCATCAGTATACCAATCAAGCAAATCACCAGAGCAAATTTAAGAGGAAGTGCGGAAGGTAAATGCGGAATTGAATTTTCATTCTCATCCATAAACATCGCTCTGATTACTCTTAAATAATAATATAATGCAATGATCATATTCAAAGCTGCAATTGTGATCAAAAACAAATCACCTTTTGAAGCACCGGCTTTCAACAAAAAGATTTTTCCGAAAAATCCCGCTGTCGGTGGAATTCCTGCAAGTGAAAACAATGCTATTGCCATTGTCCAAGCTAAAAATGAATTTTGCTTTGCAAGCCCCTTATAAGATGAAATTGTTTCTTTACCGCTTTTCACTGAAATGTGTGTGATCACACCAAAAGCGGCAATATTTGAAAACAAATAAACTAAAATGAAATAGAAAGATGATGTAACTCCCTCCGCTGAACTACCGGAAATACCAACCAGGATATAACCAATCTGCGTAATTGAAGAGAAAGCAAGGAACCGTTTAATATTATCCTGACGAATAGCAAAAATATTTCCGGTGATCATTGTTATAATACTTAATACATACAATAACAAGTACCAGCTATTATGCAACACTCCAAAAACATGATACAAAAGAAAAGAAAACACGATGATCATAGCACCTTTGCTTATGACTGATAAAAATGCAGTCACCGGAACCGGCGAACCCTCATACACATCTGCTGTCCACAGATGGAATGGCACAACAGACAATTTGAATGCTACACCAACGAAGAGGAACACAAAGCCCATAATGTATAATGGTGTTTCTTGTATTACAATCGTTAAGGTTTCAAAATTAATTGTTCCGGAAGCTCCGTAAAGAAATGAAATTCCCATCAACATCAAACAACTGGAAAACGCTGATGACAAGATCATCTTCATGGCTGCTTCGCCGGACTTTCTTTCTTCCAGATCAAAATTACTTAACGCGGCCAATGGAATAGTAGCTAATTCCATCGATAAATAAAACATTAGTAAATTTCCCGATGAGATCATGAAAAACATTCCTAATAAAGAAGAGATCAACAAGAGATAGAATTCTACTATATGCTGGCATTTTTTCAACCATTCGACTGAAAATAGTGATATCAACAGTGTACCGGTTGCCAATAAATTTTTACCGAAACTTCCTAAAGCATAGGATTTGTAAACTCCACCAAAAAGTTCTCCTTCCGAAGTTGGAAGCCAATCAACAATACAATTCGCAATCAATAATACATTGATCACTCCAATCCAATAATTGTCACTTTTTCCGGTGTCAGACACCTTCATCACCAATAAAATTACGATGATAAAGACCAACATCAACTCATTTTTCATCATTAAAATAAAATCCATAGCTCTGATTAGTTTAATGTGAATAGACGATTAATATTTTGCATAATCTGTTCCGTTCCGGGAGTTATTAAATTGCTTAATAAAAACGGACTTATTCCGATGATAAGTATTCCGACAATCAATAATGAGGCAGCTGCTTTTTCATTCCAGCTTTCTTCGGTTAAGCTTTCAAATTTCTTGTTCTTTATACTACCCATCAATGACATTCCT
>CAYHCU010000236.1:0-5031 GCA_964355035.1 uncultured Flavobacteriales bacterium
ATCATAATTATCTTGTTGAATTGTCAAACCCTGAATTTCGCTTTCCTATCTAAGCTTCGCCCGGAGATAATAAAGTAATAGAATTCAACGAAAAGCCAACTCCAACGATTGAATTAAGAGGCAAAAGCGCAATTGAGAACAATTTTCTTCAGAAATTCTTTACAGTTTTTCAAAATGATTTCATTGACTCCATTTCAGAGAAACTCGCACTTTCTACTACCGTTGATGCTTTTGAAACGCAACTCTTCGCTCAGAAAAAGACATGTTCAGATTTTCTGAAAGCAGATCCTGCATATAGTTCATTCAGTGAGAATTTTAAAATGTTTATTTCAAATCAAATTAGTTACAATTACTGGAAGCAATTATTTTCGTATCCAATTGTAAATGCAAACAAAAGTGCGCAGATACTTAAAGTTACACCACTTCCGGATCTGATGCTTGCTGATTTTGCAAATGTGAAATATAGCAATGAAAAAGCATTGATAACGGAAAGCTATCAGACCTTTCTGAAATATTATATTATTTACGAAACATCCAAAGCAAATGGTTTTAACAAGTTTACTGATTTTTCCGTTTCTGCGGATAGAAAAGCGGCTGTAGCAAGAGAAAAATTATCCGGCGAAGTTTTGAATTATTGGTTAGCAAAATATTTAATTGATGAATGCGAACGAATCAGTCCGTATATGTCAAATAAGCTTTTTGATTCTTTGAAAGCATTTGATAAAGAAAAGAAATACCAACAAGCAGTGCTTGATGTTTGTGGAAATAAGTTGAAAGAAAATTCGAAAGAAGGGAATCCATCCAAGCAAGGAACAACAAAAAAAGAAGATGCGAAATCAGATGAATTGGATTTGACAACATTAGACGGCAAACCATTTTCACTAAAATCGTTGAAAGGAAAAGTAGTGTACATCGATTTCTGGGCAAGTTGGTGCGGACCATGCCGAGGTATGATGCCATTTTCAAAACAATTACACGACAAGCTTACCGATAAAGAAAAAAAGAACATTGTCTTTTTATACATTTCTATTGATGCCAACCAAGATGCCTGGAAGAAAGCAATTATTGATATGGGTATGGAAGGCATTCAGGTAATTTCTCCCGGCAACTGGAGTTCAAAAGTTTGCAAGTACTATCAGATCAATAGTATTCCACGGTATATGATTATGGATAAAACAGGACAGATTGTCGATTTCAATTCAGTACGCCCAAGCGATCCGTCGTTGATTGATAAGTTGAGGGAGCTGGGGGGGAAGTAGGGCGTCAATGTTTAAAGTTCAAAGTTCAAAGTTCAAAGTTCAAAGTTCAAAGTTCAAAGTTGCCGTGTTTTTTGTAAATAAAGTGAAAGTTGGAAATAACATTCTATAAGCTGTCGTTCACTAAGAATGGCGGCTCACTGAAACCAATTTGGATAACCTATAGTATCGGATAACAAACATTTGAACACACTCGTAAAGCCTAAAATCCCAGCGAGACTTTTTTTTACGAAACGATCAATCTTCTCACATGGTGTTTGCTACCGGTAATTAAGTCGATCATGTAGATTCCTTTTGGAAGTTCAGGAAGTTGGATTTCATGCAAACCAACTTGCATTTCTTCATTCACAACAGTTGAAATTGATTGTCCGAGAATATTTTTCACTTCAAGACTTACACTTTGATTTTTAGACAACTTAAACTGAACAGTACTTGATTCGGTAGTTGGATTTGGATAAAGTGCAAAACCTAATTGCGTCTCATCTATTTCGTCAACATTCACAAAAGAACCTGAAATGTTGATATTGTCGATGAAAGTGTTATTTCCTCTGTCGCTCGTATTCGTGAATTTAAAACGAACATTTGGAATTAGTTTGAATGGATTCAGATAAACAGTTTCTTGTCTCCAATCAGATGAACTTGGTGTAAAGTTAGAAGACACAGGAGAATTTGTGGTAGCAAGTGTTGCTCCGCTTTTGTTATAACGTAGCTGCCAGTTTGCTCCGCAGTTGATGCTACCGTAGAATGATAGTTTGTCATCGCTTGTCGAATTTCTCTGCGCATTTGCTACATAAAAAGTCATGACGATTGGTGAAGAGAGATTCGAAAAATCCATTGGTGGCATTAACCATTCATCAATCTCACCGGGTGTATTTGAGTAATTGTTTATTTTGATTGAGGCAATTCCAGAGGCCGCTGCATTTGTAACTCTAGCCCAAGTAACGCCATTGTCCTCATTAAGTAATAATCCTGAAGCCCCCGGAAAGGAACTCGTATCTTCAAAACTTTCAATGTATGGGTTATTCGCTGTAGAGGATGCGGAAACATAAACAAGTGAAGACCGTGTGATCGAATCGGTTCCTGTTGCATTGCTGACAACAAGAGAAGCAGAATATACGCCGGGATTTGGATAAGAAACAACAGGCAAAGAATCAGTTGAAGTCGAAGGAACTCCACCCGGAAAAGACCAGCTACGAGTACCAACAATTCCATTCCAACTCAGATCAAAAAAAGTCACATCGCTATTCTGGCAAGTCAGTGTTTTGTTTACACCAAAGTCTGCAATTGGTGTACAGACCTGCGGGCCTTGGGTGACTCCGGTAGCAAGAAGATTACCTGCTGTCCAAAGGTTGTTTCTTCCGGAAACAGAACTATTCAATGTAGCTTGCATTCTTGTTTTCTGACCCTCAGTGAACATGACATCACAGTATGAATATTCCATATAATTCTGTACATTCTCTACAATTGGAGGATTACAAACGGAAGCAGATAAATAGCAACTAGTCCAACCTTTAGTTTCGGGAGTATCACTAACGTTGTCGTCACCGCAAGCAACACCAGGTGAATTTGTACTTCCCCAGACGTGAGCAAGATTCATGGAGTGTCCGATCTCATGTGTTAAAACACGACTTCTATTTGGATTGCTCGAGCCAATACTTCCGATGTAAGTGTTCAGACATAATACACCATCTATTGCACTACTCGCTCCGGGATAATAAGCGTAAGCAGCAGCTCCGGTATTTTCGAGTGAGCTTGCTACCCAGACGTTGAAGTATTTATTGTTCGGCCACGGGTTTAATTTTGATTGATCATTGGCACCAAATGTTAGCATGGTTTGAATTCGATCGATACCATTCGTGCAATTTCCATTGGGATCAATGCTTGGTAATCGAAATTCAATTTCAGAATCTGCAGCGTGACCTTGAAAGGCAGGAACGAGATTAATGGTATCAGCATTTAGCCGACGAAAATCGCGATTGAGAATTCGCACCTGGTCTAGCACTTGAGCATCTGAAATATTTTCACCACCATAATTGTGAAGAATGTGGAAGACAATTGGAATTACATACACAATGCCATTATTCCTTTTTTCAGCTGTTGCATAGTGCTGAATGAAGTTTTCAAGCACTTGTCTTTGACGCAGCATTTCAGGATCTTTAAGTGTTGCCTGATTGTCCATTTCCATAGTAAAACAATGTTGCTCCTGAGCACTTGATAGGGTGGCAATAGTTCCTGCAAGAATGAATGCAAGTAGAAATTTTTTCATGATAATTAGGGTAGGGAATCTAAGCCCGTTTTGGGCATTTATAGGACGAATTTAAGAAATTTATTGAATATACTTACTATTTACCACTCACTACTCACTAAACAAAAAAAAACTCGCCTAAAATCCAGGCGAGTCTTTTTTTGAATAATAAAATTGAATTTTTAGAAAGCGAATTCCACTTCAGGTTTAGCGGGAGACGCTTTTTTCGTTGCAGGTTTTTTGCTTGCAACTTTATCGGGAGTAATTTTTTTCGCTTGATTTGCTTTGAAAGCGGCTTGTATTTTCCCAACGTAGTCTAATTCTTCCCAAGGGAATAATTTTACTTTGATACGTTTTTCGTTTTTCTTGCCTTTGTTGAAGATCTTTTCTTTCGTCTCAGGTTTACGTCCCATGTGTCCGTAAGCTGCTGTTTCAAGATATATTGGTGTGCGAAGATTGAAACGTTTCTCGATTGCATATGGACGCATGTCGAAAATTTGTTCAACTTTACGAGAGATATCTCCATCGTTCATTGATACTTTTGCAGTTCCGTAGGTATTGATGTATAATCCGACCGGTTGCGCAACGCCTATGGCATAAGCCACTTGCACCAATACTTCATCACATATTCCTGCAGCCACTAAATTCTTTGCGATGTGACGAGTAGCATAGGCCGCTGAACGATCTACTTTCGAAGGATCTTTTCCTGAGAATGCACCACCACCGTGAGCACCTTTTCCGCCGTAAGTATCAACGATAATCTTACGACCTGTTAATCCTGTATCACCATGTGGTCCACCAATAACAAATTTACCTGTTGGGTTCACATGATATTTAATTTTGTCGTTGAATAATGCCTGAACACGTTTAGGCAATTTTTTCATGACGCGAGGAATAAGAATGTTGATTACATCATCCTTGATTTTTTTCAACATGACAGTATCCTTATCGAAATCGTCATGTTGGGTAGAAATAACGATTGTATCAATACGCATCGGTTTGTGATCGTCACCGTATTCGATTGTTACCTGTGACTTCGCATCAGGACGTAGATAGGACATTTGTTTGCCTTCACGACGAAGAACAGCTAGCTCTTTTAGTAGCAAATGTGCCAGTTCAAGAGGAAGTGGCATATAATTGTCCGTTTCGCGACACGCATAACCGAACATCATTCCTTGATCGCCGGCGCCTTGTTTCCATGGATCCGTTTTTTCAACACCACGATTTATGTCGGCGGATTGTTCATGGATGGCAGATAATATACCGCATGAATCAGCTTCAAACATGTACTCGCTGCGAGTGTAACCAATCTTACGGATCACTTCGCGAGCAATTTCCTGCACATCGAGGTATGCTTCCGATTTTACTTCACCTGCCAATACTACTTGTCCTGTAGTTACCAATGTTTCACAGGCAACTTTTGAGCTCGGATCGTAGGCAAGAAAATGGTCGATAAGCGCATCGGAAATTTGATCCGCTACTTTGTCAGGATGGCCTTCAGAAACAGATTCTGACGTAAACAGGTACGGC
>CAYHCU010000237.1:0-5027 GCA_964355035.1 uncultured Flavobacteriales bacterium
TTTCATTTGGTGGTAACGTGTCGTAGACCTGAACATACGCTTGGAAACTTTGTTGCTGTCCACAGCCATTTGAATTCGTTGCTGATAAACTTACATTGTAAAATCCGGGTTGTGTGAAAACCATCGTAGGGTTTATGTCTGTTGAGGTTTGACCATTGCCAAAATCCCATAGATATGAAGCTCCAATTGAATTGGAAGTGTTATTGATGAAATTTACATATAGTGGTGAGCAACCTGCATTCGATGAAGCAGAGAAGTTAATGCTAGGAGTAGCAAGAACATCTATTGGTGTTGGTAAATACGCGGTGTCTGTACAGCCAAAATTATTTTGGACTATTAACTGTACATCATATACACCGGCTTGATTAAATTGGTGATCCGCATTTGTTGCCGTTGATGTTGACCCGTCATCGAAAATCCAGTAACTTGAAGTGTAGTTTGATGATTGATTTGTAAAATTACCAACGAATGGCGTACAGCCACTCATCGCCGGTGATGTAAAATCAGCAATTGGACTTTGATGAATTGTTACCGGTTGAGGAAATTGATAGTATGAGCTGCAACCTGTCGTATCCCATGTAACTAACGATACTGTGAATGTTCCTGAGTCTGCATAAACGTGGTTTGTATTTGTAGTAATTTCTGAATAGCCATCACCAAAATTCCAACTCCACGATGTGGCATTCGTTGAATGATCTGTAAAGTTTACCTGAAATGGTGTACATCCAATTAATGGAGATGTCGAAAAGTCTGTGATCGGGCCAAGAACATGTATGTATGCTTGACGTGTTATTGTATCACTGCAACCTAAAGTGCTGGTTCCAATTAAACTGACTGTATAGGTGCCGGGTGTATTGTAGATATGTGATGGGTTGCTATTTGTGGAAGTGGTGCTATCGCCGAAATTCCATAAATACATGTCTGCATCAACAGATAAGTCTGAGAAATTGACAATAGAAGGGGCACATGCTGTTAAATCTGTACTTGTAAAATTTACCAATGGTTGCCTTACTTTTATCAAAGCTTGTCTGAGCAAAGTGTCTTCACAGTTGGTGTAAGTTGAAGTAACTACTAATTGTACATCATATTCACCTGGTTGTGCATAGGAATGGCTTGGTGAAGGATCTGTTGAAGTTGTTCCGTCACCAAAATCCCAGAAGAAACTTGTAGCGAGTAAAGAGGAAGTATTAGTAAACTCTACTGTCAATGGAAAACATCCTGAATCTGCAGAAGTTGTAAAGGCTGCATTTAATATTGGGAATCTCGACGTGCCAGCCGTGTCAATGCATCCATGAATATCTGTAATGACTAGAACCGGGTAGAATTCTAGCCCCGTTAAATAATTATGAGTAGGAGCTTGAATAGTTGACGTATCACCATCACCGAAGTACCATTCCCATGAAACCGGATTTGTACTAAGATCTGTAAAAACAGCGTTGATGGGCATGCATATTTGATCAGTAGTAAATGTGAATTCTGCATGTGCTGTGTCAACTCGTACATATTGGGGTTCAAATCTTGTGCTTATGCATGAACCGCTGTAAACGGTTAAACTGACATCGTAAACTCCTGCATCCGTATAGGTGTGAAATGGACTTTCTATTGAGGAAATATTACCGTCGCCGAAATCCCAAAGATACATTTGTGCATTTTGAGAATTATTTACATACTGAATATTAATTTGATTACAACCATTTCTTTGTGTAGTTGTAGTAAAATTCGCTACCGGTAAATTAACCGTAATACCCGGAGATATAAAAAAAGTCTGTATGCAACCGGCATTGTCTGTAACTGTTAAGCTTGCATTGAACACTCCTTCTTGCGTATAAATGTGGGAAGGTGTAGATTGATTACTATTTGTTCCATCACCAAAATCCCAAAAATAAGAAGTGTAATTCTGCATACTTGTATAGAAATGTACCGTGTCAAAACCACAGACTTCTGTTTCACTCGCAATTAATGGACTGATGAAGTTGGAATATACACTTCTGCTTAAACTACTGCTGCATCCCATTGTATCAGTAACAGTTTGAGTGATTATATAATTTGGCGTCGTTGTCGCATAAGAGTGTACCGGATTTTGAAGAGAGGAAGAAGTCCCATCTCCTAACTGCCAATACCATGTTGAAGCATTTCTTGATGTGTCAACTAAGGTAATCTCTGTTCCTGTGCAAGAACTGTTTTGGACAATATAAAATCCGGCTTGTGGTCCCGATACTCTGACGATGCTGTCCATAGGTATAGTCTGAACAATATGAAGAGTGTCTTCTGTTATTAATGTCACCGAATATATTCCGGGTGAATAGTACATGTGAGAAGGAAATTCTTCTGTTGATGTAGAACCGTCACCGAAATCCCAATGCCAGATTACTGCGCCGGGAATTGTATTCGTAAATTGAACGTTTAATGGAGCACATCCTCTTTGCACAATAGGGTCGCCCGGATTGCCACCATCAATAGGTGTAATGTCTGGAGTTCCAAAATCAAATGGTGGTGGATCATAAAATAATGTACACACACCATTGGAAATTGTTAAGGTAACATTATAATTTCCCGGATTCTGGAAAATATGCAGTGGATTCTCCAATGTTGATGTTGTCCCGTCTCCAAAGTCCCATAACCATGTCGTTGCCCCTAGTGAGTTGGCATGAAATTGAACCGGATTAGGAAAGATGGTATCTTGTGGTATGCCATAAAAATTTGCTCCGAATGGCTGGAAGAATACACTGTTACTCTGCATAGTAGAATAGCTGCAGCCATCAGCAGTTGTGATCGCTAAAGAAACACTATGATACCCGCCAATATTAAAGGTATGAGCCGGATTTTGTAATGTTGAAGTTGTGCCATCACCAAAGTCCCAAAGCCAGGTGACCGCATTCATTGAGGTATCCTGAAAAGTTGCAATATAGGGTGGACAAGGTGAAGAAGTATGCGTAAATCCTGCATATCCGCCTTGAACTTGAAACGAACTGAAATTACTGATCTGTTGTGAACAACCTCCTGCCGCAGATGTGGTTGTTAATGATACTGTATAAAATCCCGGAATTGTATAAGAGTGCGTAGGGTTTTGCAACGTAGATGTTGTTCCATCACCAAAATCCCATAACCAGCTGTTTGCTCCCGCAGTTGCATCTGTAAATTGTGTGGTTAATGGTCCACAACCAACTGTTGTTGGCGGTGGAATATAATTTGCTGCTGTATTTACTGTCTGTATGTAATTTGTTTTACTCAACGTATCAGTACATCCCAAGGAGTCAATAATGATTAAAGTGACATTGAAGTTTCCTGCTGTTGTATAAGTATGAGTTGGATTGGCTTGTGATGATGTAGTCCCATCTCCAAAATCCCATAGATAATTTAAGCCTTGAACGGGTGATAGTGAATTGAAAGTTGTAGTTAATGGCGGACAGCCCACGCGTGGACCGGCATTGAAAATAGCCTCTGATGAGGTAACGGTAATTATGTCGTGATAGATGGCGCTTTTAGTACATCCTGTCGGTCCCCAGCACTTGAGTACAACACTGAATGTTCCATTATTGGTATATGTGTGCGTCGGATTTGTAGCTGTACTTGTTGTGCCATCTCCAAATGTCCATAAGCAGGACACATAGTTTGTAGAGGTGTTTGTAAATTGAACAGAAAGCGGAGAGCACCCAACAGTGTTTAAATAGGTTAGGCTAACTGTTGGCTTCATTCCTACATGAATAAGATTTGGCTTGTATACCGTATCTGCGCAACCGGAATTCGTGGTTACTATTAAGAAAACTGAATAGGTGCCAGCTACTGAATAAGTATGAGATGGACTTGGCAGAACTGAAGTTGTCCCATCACCAAAATTCCAAAAACTTGTTGCGATGTTAGCATTGTTATTATTGAATTGGATTATTGTTGGAACACAACCGCTATCAATATCCGTTGAAAAGGTTGCCCAGTTATTTAAACCTACACTTATTGTTGTTGGAATTTCTGTTGTGTCTATACAACCAAAGGTGTTAGTGACAATTAATGAGACATTGTAATTGCCCGGTCCGCTGTATGAATGAGAAGGACTTTGTAATGGAGATGTTTGTCCATCTCCAAAACTCCATGTCCATGATGTCGCACCGGCTGCATTGTTTGTAAATTGAAACACTGTCGCAGGATCACAACTTGCTGTTGTTGCTGAAGTGATTACCGGATTTGGCTTAGGATAAATAGTAATATATTGGTTTTTTATTTTGACATCCTGGCAGCCAAAAGCACTTGTGGCTATTAGTGTAATTGTAAAAGAACCTTGCAAAGTGTAAGAATGAATTGGATTCGGTAAAGAAGACGTAGTTCCATCACCGAAATCCCATAAATAGGTGGTTGACCCAACAGAAGTGTTTGTAAATGCAAAACTATTCCCGTCCAAACAAGAAGCCAAGATTGGTGAATTAAAATCAGCTGTTGGTTTCTCTACTACTGTAATATAATTTACCATCACCGCTGTATCGGAATTCCCTAAGCCATCATATGCAATTAAAGTGACAGTGTACGTTCCGGGAGTAATGTAGAGATTTGAAGGGTTGGCAAGTGTCGAAGAGTTTCCGTTTCCTAAATCCCAGTGATAGGAGGTAGCCCCTGTCGATGTGCTTGTAAACTCTACATTTAATGGAGTACAACCGATTTGCTGATCTGAAATAAACGATGCTGAAGGAAAAGCAGACGCAATATTAAAGCACAAGAGCAGGACTGCAAGGAGCAGTCCCGGTGCTTTTGTATTGTGAAGATAATTCAGCGATTTATTTTTCATTGGGTTTATTGATAGTCAATGGTTGTAGAATGTCTTACCGTAACGACAAACACGAATGGCAGGTAGTTATTTAACCTGTACCATTCTTGTTGACTTGTCAATAAACAATGGATTTGTTTCAGGAGACATCACAGACTTTGGCTCTGCTTGTGCTACCAATTTACCTTCGTTATCGATTTGTTTCACGCGATAATGACTAATACCGGTAATGGGTTTTGCAATCCGACAAATCAAGAAAAAAGTGGGCGCAAAA